>JBILGF010000186.1:0-6589 GCA_044351195.1 Burkholderiales bacterium | reverse complement strand
CGCAGATCGGCAAGGCGCTTCAGGTCCTGGCCGCGCTCGGGTGCTCGCTCGAAATCACCCCACCCCCGGGACCTGAATCACCTCGGAAGGCATGATGCGTCGCCTGGACACATGGTGGGACGGGCGCCTGGTGGGCCAACTGACACAGGACCCACACGGTGATTTGGGCTTTGCCTATGCGCCAGAGTGGCTCCACGATGCGGAAGCGCTGCCCTTGTCGGCCTCGCTGCAGAAGCGAGCGGAGCCGTTCAGTCGTCGCGAGTGCCACCCGTTCTTCGGCGGACTCCTGCCCGAAGAAGGCCAACGCGACGCCGCCGCACAGGCCCTCGGTGTTTCACGCAGCAATGATTTTGCCCTTCTCGATCGCCTTGGGGGCGATGTTGCGGGTGCGCTCCAGCTTCTGCCGCCCGGCGAAAAACCGACCGCTCCGGCCCTAGATCATCGGCCCACTCCGCTTGACGACGCAGGCCTGATCCGGGTGCTCGACACGCTGCCCGTCCGTCCATTGCTCGCAGGCGAAGCGGGATTGCGCCTCTCGCTCGCTGGCGCGCAATCGAAGCTGCCGGTGGTCCTGGTGGACGGGGCGGTCGCGCTGCCTGCGCCGGGTCAGCCAACCACGCATATTCTCAAACCGCCGATATCGCGCTTCAAGGCCACCACCGAGAACGAGGCCTTCGTGATGCGTCTTGCCGCCGCGATCGGCCTCGATGTCGCGCCGGTCGAACCGCGTGTCGTCAAGGATCGAACGTTCCTGCTGGTCAAACGTCATGTCCGGTCGATTGGCGACGATGGAAACGTGCGTCGTATCCATCAAGAGGATTTCTGCCAGGCACTCGGCGTGCCATCGGAGACCAAGTACGCCAGTGAAGGCGGCCCGACCTTCAAGGATTGCTTTGAACTTGTCCGCCGCGTCGCAGCGAGGCCCGCGGTCGACGTGCTGAAGCTTCTCGATGCCGTGATATTCAATGCGATTGCCGGGAACGCCGACGCGCACGGAAAGAACTTCTCGATCCTCCATGGCGACAAAGGCCCAAGCCTCGCCCCACTTTATGATTTGCTGGCAACCGTCGCCTGGCCCGACCTCTCGCCGAGGTTCGCCATGAAGATCGGGAAACGCGCGACCCTTGCGGAACTTGACGCAAAGGGCTGGATCGCGTTTGCCGCCGACGCGGGACTCGGCCTGCCGCTGATCCGGAGGCGGGTCGTGGAGATCAGCGAAGCGGCGATCGCGCGAGCGTCAGAGGTGGCTCAAGTGCTGGCGGGGCACGGTCTTGATGACGAAGCACTATCGAATCTTGCCAGGATCATCGCCGAACGCGCGGAACGATCCGCGATGATCTTCCGCAAAGCGCCGGATTAGCGGTTTCAATCGACTGTATCCCGTGAAGGCAGAACGCATCGAAGCCCGGGGCTCGAGGACGGGTCCTGCGCCGGACTGTCGCGCCCGGTAGAGAGCATTCACCCGCCGCATGATCCTGTGTACAGTGTCGGTTCAGATGCGTCGCCTGCAAAAAAGGCGCACTCGTTCCGTCAGACCCGAGATCAACCAGGAGGATCGACCATGGACCAGACCCCCGCGCGCCCCGGCGCCACCCTCGAGCGCCTGCACGCCACTCGTCGCGAGTTCCTCACCCGCATCGCGCAGGCGGGCGCCGCGCTTGGCGGCAGCGCGATCGCCGGCTCGGCCGTGGCGCAGGCGCCCGCCGATGCCGGGGCCGGCATCCCGAACGCCACGATCATGGCCGGCAAGGATTCAGTGCTGGCGATCCATTCCGAGCGTCCGCTGACCGCCAGCGCCACAGCCGAAAACCACAACTTTCTGGTGACGCCGACGCGGCGCATGTTCGTGCGCAACAATCTCAATACGCCCGATGTCGATGCGTCGAAGCATGTGCTGACCGTGCGTGGCCTGGTCGATCGCGAACTGACTCTGACGCTGGATGATCTGCGCAAGATGAACGTCTGGGAACAGCAGGCGATGCTCGAGTGCGCGGGCTCCGGGCGCACCGCGTTCCGTCCCACGCCGCGTGGAACACCATGGTCGGATACTGGCGGCATGGGCTGTCCGAAGTGGACGGGTGTCAGCCTCGCCGAAATCCTGCGCATGGCTGGCGTGCGAAACGGAGCGGTGCATGTGGCGTTCTTCGGCGTGGACCGCGGCCCGTTACCCACCATCCCGCCGGTCGTGCGGTCGATTCCGATGGCCAAGGCCATGGAACGCCACACCATGATCGCCACGGGAATGAATGGCGAGACGCTCACGCCGGTGCACGGCGCACCGATGCGCAGCCTGGTTCCCGGCTGGGTGGGCTCCGCGTCGATCAAGTGGGTGACGGCGATCGAGGTGCTGCCCGCGCCGTTCAAGGGCACCTACATGGATGACAGCTACCGGGTTCCAGGTACCCCGGTCGCGCCGGGTGAGAAGATGCCGGCCGATGCGCTCAGCACCGAAGACTGGCCGGTCAAGTCGATGATCACTTTCCCAGGTCCGAACGCCCGGTACCGCCGGGGGCAGGTCGTGCCGATCGAGGGTCGGGCCTGGGTGGGCGATTCGTCGATCCGCCGCGTCGATCTCTCTTTCGACGAAGGCGTGACCTGGCAGCGCGCATCCCTCGACCGGCGAGGCGATCGCTTCGCGTGGCGTCGGTTCAGCCTCGATTACCTGCCCGAGAAGAGCGGGTACCAGACGGTACTGGCACGCGCCACCGATGATCGGGGCAACGTCCAGCCATTCCTGCCCGCATGGAATCCGCTGGGCTACTACTGGAACGGCGTGCATCGCGTCGGCTTCACGGTGGAGGCCTGAGCGATGCGGCGATGCTCTGCTCCCCGGCGTGCACGCGTGCCCGCCTTTCTGGGTCCGATGCTCACGGCAGTCCTGCTTGCCAGCGCGCCGATCGGGGCGCAGGCCCCGGCCACGCCCGAGCCCACGCTGGCGCCTGGTCCGGGCATGGAACTCACCATGCAGCGCTGCGTGATCTGCCATGAGGCCCAGCACATTACCCGGTCGCGCCTGACACGCGCCGAATGGCTGGAAAACACCGAGCTGATGATCAAGCGCGGCGCGCCAGTGGCAGCCGGCGAGATCGCGCCGATCGTGGACTACCTGTTTGCCTTCTACGGGCGCAACGATGACGGCAGTGCACGCCCGCGGCCGGCGGGCGCGGCCGCAGCAGCTTCCGCCGCCGCGCCTTCGGCAAGCGGATCACGCGATGTCCAGACGCTGCTCGCCACCTACGGCTGCACCGGATGTCACGCGGTCGATCGCAAGATGGTGGGCCCCAGCTTCCGGGACGTGGCCAACCGATTCGGCAGCGAGGCGGGTGGGAATGAGCGGGTTGCGCGACGCATTCGCGAAGGCGGCGCCGGAGACTGGGGGGCGATCCCGATGCCGCCGCATCCGGCGATCAACGATGCCGAACTGCGTTCGCTGGTGACCTGGGTGTTTGCCCAGCGCTGAGGGCACCGATCAATACCCGGTCGGGATGTCTGGTGCGGCCTGCATCGCGCCCACGCCAATGACGCCACGACGATCCTTCCTGCAGCTGGCCACGCTGGGCATAGTCACCGGCGCATCGCTCGCCCGCGCGCAAGTGAGCGTCGAGTGGCGCACGTCCGCAGTCGTCGTGCCGCGCGTGTCGTACGCGACCTTCTACAGCCCGGCTGCCGGGACGCAGGTGAGCTACCACCTCTACACGCCAGTGGCGTATGCACAGTCGGGTGGCCGTCGCTACCCGGTGGTGTACTGGCTGCATGGCTCCGGCGGTGGGGTGTCGGGCATCGAGCCCCTCTCGCGGCTGGTCGATTCGGCGATCAGCGCCGGGCGGGTGCCGCCGATGCTGGTGGTGTTCGTCAACGGCCTGCGCATGGGAATGTATGTCGACTGGAAGAGCGGCACGGTCCCGATGGAAACCGTGATCGTCCGCGATCTCATCGGACACATCGATACGACCTTTCGTACGATCGCCACTCGCGAGGGGCGGCTGCTCGACGGCTTCAGCATGGGTGGCTATGGCGCGGCGCGCCTGGGCTTCAAGTATCCCGACCTGTTCGCCACGGTGTCGGTCATGGGCGCAGGCCCGATGCAGGAGACGCTCACCCGCACCCCGCGCGCCAGCGGTCAGCGGGCCGAGGACTTGCTGGACGCAGTCTACGGCGGCGACCAGGCGAACTTCATGGCGGTCAGCCCGCGCCGGCATGCCGCCGAGAACGCGGCACGCATCGCGCGCGACTCACGGGTGCGGGTCGTCATCGGCGATCGCGACGAGACCTACGAGAACAACCGCGCGTTCCGCGAGCACCTGAAGACGCTCGGTATTCCGCACGAGTGGATCGTGCTGCCCGGAGTCGGGCACAACCCGATGGCCGTGCTTCAGGCGCTGGGCGATCGGCACTGGGCGTTCTACCGCGCCGCCTTCCGCGGATAGCCTGTCGCTGCGGGCGCTCGACTATCACCGACGTGGTGGCTCGACCCAGGCTCAATGGGCATGACCCGCAAAACTGCCTGAAAGATATGCGCAAGACGGATTGCCCGGACGGCTGCGGCTGCATCGGGCGAGGATCTTCCAGACGATCGGCTGTTGCAGTAGGGCCGCAATGATTCGGCGATCGCCAACGGCATGGAAATCCGGTAGAAACAGGGCGAGCGGGCAACAAGACCCCGCGTCTGCGCCCGCAACGAGGAGGTTACCGATGATGTCCCTGCGCTCCTGGCTCTGTGCCCCGCTGCTTGCCGCGATCCTTGCCATCACTTTCGGTGCATTCAGTGCAGTCGCCGCCAGGTCTGTACAGGCCCAGACTCAGACTCAGACTCAGACTCAGACTCAGGCCTGGCCCGCCAAGCCGATCCGCCTGGTCGTGCCCTTCCCGCCCGGGGCCAGCAACGATGTGCTGTCGCGCATCACGGCGCAGGCCATGAGCCCCGGGCTCGGCCAGCAGATCCTCGTCGAGAACCGCCCGGGCGGCGGCGGCATCGTCGGCTCCGAGGTCGTCGCCCGGTCGCCCGGCGATGGCTACAGCATGCTCAACATCCAGGCCTCCTTCGTCGCCAACGCCGCGCTGCGGCCCAGGCTGCCCTACGAACCGATCGCCGACTTCGCCTATGTCGGGATGATGGCGCGCGGCCCGCTGCTGATGGTGGTGCATCCGTCGCTGCCGGTGAAAAACGTGCGCGAGTTCCTCGCGCTGGCGAAATCGAAGCCCGGGCTGGTCAACTACGGCTCCACCGGCACTGGCAGCCACAACCACATGGCCACGGAACTGTTCAGGCGCATGGCGGGCATCAACATCATCCACGTGCCGTACAAGGGGGCGGCACCGGCGCTGACCGACCTGATGGGCGGCCACATCCAGCTGGTGATGACCAGTCTGCCCTCGGCGATGAACCAGGTGCAGGCCGGGCGCATGAGGGCGCTGGGCGTGGCCAGCGAGAAACGCACCAGCTTCATGCCGCAGGTGCCGACCATCGCCGAGTCCGGCGTGCCCGGCTACCTGGCGGAGTTCTGGTGGGGCCTGGTGGTTCCGGTAAAGACGCCGGCCGAGATCACCGCGCGGCTGGGCAGCGAACTCGCCAGGGCATTGCAGTCCGCCGACCTCAGGCAGAGCTTCGCCGGCGAGGGTGCGGAACCGGCGACGATGGGTGGCGAGGCGTTCCAGCGCTTCGTCTCCAACGAGATCCACCGCTGGCGCAAGGTTGCGCAGGAAACCGGGATCAAGCCTGAATGATCCCGGAACGTGCAGGAACCTGAGACGGGGACGTCGGATATGCAACTCGAACGCTCGACCCTGACTGCGCTCAGGCTGCCCTATCCCCGGCCAATCCACTGGAAGGATTCGGTAGAGGATGGCTGCGAGTTCATGCTGCTGCGGCTTTTCACGGACGACGGCCTGGAAGGCGTCGCCGAAGGGGCCATAAAACCGACCTGGACCGGTACGACGCGCAGGGCGCTCGTCGCGGTGCTCGAGGACATGCTGCTGCCGGCGCTGAAGGGCGTGGACCTCTTGGATGTTCGCGCCGTGCGCCAGCGTCTTGCGCCTTTCCCGGAGAACCGGCTCGCGAAGGGACTGATCGACAGCGCGTGCTGGGACCTGCGCGCGCAGGCGAAGCGCATGCCGCTGTGGCAGCTCTGGAAGGGCACGCCCGAAGTGCCCGTGTCGTGGACCGTGACGCGCGCCCTCCCCCTTGCGATGGCCAGGGAAGCCGCCGCGATGGTCGAGCGTCATGGCTTCAGGACCCTGAAGATCAAGGGCGGCCAGGGTTTCGACATCGATGCGAAGGCGCTGGACGAAATACGGACGGCGGTGGGCGCCGACGTCAGCTTCTATGTCGACGCCAATTGCGCCTATACGCCTGAGCAGACTGCGGCCTATGTGACGCTGATCGCAGACAAGGGCGCGACGCATGCGGAAGACCCCTGCGACCTGCGCCCCGATCGGTGGTTTGCACAGACCCAGCCTGCCCTGCCCATTCCGTTCGTGGTGGACGGGCGCTGTCTGTCGCTCGATGACGCCGAGCTGTTCCTCGAACGCGGCGCGCGCTTCATCGGCCTGAAGGCGGCACGCGTGGGCGCGAGCATCGCCCTCGATATCG
>JBILGF010000185.1:0-6598 GCA_044351195.1 Burkholderiales bacterium | reverse complement strand
GAAGGCCGCCCGCGCAGCGAGCGGCGCGACGACGCGCTGCCGGCAGACATGGAAACCGCCGACGCATTCCTGGCACGCGTGTCGCGCGGGCTGGCGGCAGTACCGCTGCCCGCTGCCGACTGCCTGCCGTTGATCGCCGCACATTCCGGCGTCTGGCGCATGCTCTGCCGGCTGATCGGCATCCGCGCAGCCGCCGCACCGATCGGCAACGCTGTGCCGATGCGCATTTCGCCGGCACCGGATGGCTGGGTGGTCGAGCCCCTCTGATCACGCGGCGTCTGTGCGGGGCAGATCGGTCGCGCAGATCGAGCGGCATCCCCACCAGGATTCAGGAGGGCATCTCGCCACCCGGCTGCGGCCGCCCTGCGCTAAGCTCGGGTGAGTTGTCGAACGGTCTGGCGCGCAACGCGACCGACCGCATGCTACCGCCGTTCAGGAGGAGAAAAGATGTCGACGGTCGTTTTCAACAGGGATGCGCTGTTTGTCCGGAAGTTCGGGGGCGCTGTCCGGGGTAGCGCTGGCGCTGCGCTATTGCTTGCAGGCTGCTTCACCGTTTCGATCGCGGCAGCGGCCTACCCCGAGAAGCCAGTACGTATCGTCATACCCTCGCCGCCGGGCGGCGGAACGGACACATCCACCCGCATTGTCGGCCCCCGCATGGCAGAGTTCCTCGGGCAACCGGTCGTGCTGGAGAACCGCCCCGGAGCCAGCGGAAACATCGGTGCGGAGGTCGTAGCCAGAGCAACGGCAGATGGCTACACGCTGCTTGCGGCCATTGCCTCGCACACAAGCAATCCGGCGATGATGAAAACCTCTTACGATCTGGCTCGGGACTTCGCACCGATATCCATGACCGTGACATTGCCAAATGTGCTGGTGGCGAACCCGGTGCTGCCGGCGCGTACCGTGAAGGAACTGGTGGCGTTCGCCAAAGCCCGACCCGGCCAGTTGCAATTCGCAACCGGCGGCATCGGTGCCAACCAGCACCTCTCGATGGAACTGTTCCTGCTGACCACGGGCACGAAGATGATTCATGTGCCATACAAGGGCGTAGGTCCCGCGCTCAGCGACGTCGTGGGCGGCCATGTGCCGCTGATGATGTCGAACATCCTCGTCGCGCTGCCGCAGATCAGGTCGGGGCGTGTTCGGGCCTACGGCGTGACAAGTGCGCAGCGGGTCAGCGGCGCTCCCGACATCCCCACCATCGCCGAGTCGGGCGTCCCCGGTTTCGATGCAGTCCAGTGGTACGGTCTGCTCGCCCCGGCCGGCACATCGCGCGACATCGTGGCCACGCTGCACGCCACCGTGGTCAAGGTGCTTCAGGACCCTGCGATACGCGAACGTTTCATGCGCGACGGAGCGGAGCCCACGCCGAGCGCATCGCCTGAAGCATTCGCAGCGTTGATCAAGGCTGAACTGGCGCGCTGGGTAAGGGTGGTAAAGGAGGCAGGGCTGCAGCCGTAAGCCCTCGGGCTCGTCACCGCGCTGTGAGCCTGGATCACTGCGCGGTGACACCGCCATCAAGGACGATCGTCTGCCCAGTAGTGTAAGCCGCATCCGGTCGCGCAAGGTAGGCCACGGCCGCAGCGACTTCTTCGGGCAGGCCGAGGCGCCCCAGCGGGATACGCCCGAGTGCTGAGGAGAGATACCCAGGATCTGAGAACGAGCCGGCACGGGCGGCGGTATCGATCCTGCCGGGCGCCACGGCGTTGACGCGGATGCCGAGCATGGCCCATTCGACCGCGAGCATCCGCGTCATCTGCAGGATACCCGCCTTCGCGATACCGTAGACTGCACGATCGGCCATCCCGACAAGGCCATGCGTCGACGCGATGCTGATCACACACCCGGGTCGGCCTTCGCGTGCAAGGTAGGCGCCGAACTTCTGCGTGAGAAAGAACGTCCCGGTCAGGTTGGTGGCGATGACCTCGTTCCACGCCTGAGGTGTCACCTTGAATGCGGGCACCTTCAGCGGCACCCCCGCATTGTTGACCAGCACGTCCAGCCGTCCGAACGCGGCGGCCGCGCGACCGACGGCTGCCTCGAAGCTGTCGACCTCTCGCAGGTCGAGGGCCAGCGCCGCCGCACGGCGTCCCGTCGCCCGAATCGCCGCACACACTGCATCAAGCCTGGGAAGGTGCGTCGATGTGACCACCACATCATGGCCGCTGTGCGCGAGCGCAAGCGCGATCGAAGCGCCAATGCCCTGCGCGGCACCGGTCACCAGGGCTGCGGGCGCACCCGGGACTCCTGCAGGCCCGCCAATGCCATCGCCCACCGACGAGCGGGAATCACCAGCCACGCGGTTCGCCGCCCAGCATTTCGATCTTCGACAAGGCCAGCGCAAGCCGCGCATCGTCCGCGTCCGACAGCGGGCGCAGCGGAGGCTGCACGCTGCCGCAGTCGCGTCCCATCGCCTTGGAAGCGGATTTCAGGCTGGCGATTCCGCCCGGCTTGATCGCCATCCGCAGCGCCGCTAGGGCATTCTGCACCGGCCGTGCTTCCTCGTAGCGCTCGGCCATGCACAAATCGTGCAGCCTTCGAACCGAAACCGGCGCAATGGCGGCCAGCGCGCAGAACGAACCGGTAGCGCCAATTGCATGCGCGGAAATCAGATACTCGGACCCGGACAGCAGGGCGAATCCCGGACGCACCCGACGCGCGAGCATCAGCAACTCGATCATGTACTGCCAGTCGAGGCTGGAATCGACCAGTCCTGCGAAATTCGGCGACCGCTCCACCAGCTCGATCGCCGACGCCGCATTGAACTTCACGCCGCCCATTTCATCCGGGAAATTGTGGACGTAGAGAGGCAGGCGCACTGCGGAAGCGATGTGTGCGAAGTGCTCCACCAGCATCGTCTGTGGCGGAGTCCAGTAGTAGGGCACGTTGGCGACCACAGCTTTCGCGCCGGCACCCTCGGCATGGCGTGCGAGGTCAGCAGCCATCTCGGTACCCGATTCGCTCACGTGCGCGATCACCGGCACTCGACCGGCAACCCTGCCCAGCACGAACTCGAGCACGCGATGGCGTTGCGCCGTCGGCAGGCTCACCGATTCTCCGACATGCATCGGTACCGCAATGGAATCCGCACCGTTTCCGAGGTGGAACTCGACAAGTTGCGCATAGCGCTCGTAGTCGATGGCGCCGTCCGCGTTGAACGGGGTCAGGGGCGTGTGTACGAGGCCGGGGGCGAATGACGGGGAAACGAGAGCGGAAGACGGAGACATGGACATCACCAGCCGTGTGGTTCGGAGTCGAGGATACCCAGTTCGCCCAACTGCTCGGCGATGAAGGCGATGCGCCGCTCGCTCGCCGTTGGCAGGGGTGGCCGGGTGGGGCCGACGGGACGTCCCATGATCACCATGCCTCCCTTGAGTGATGACGGATACTGGTCGCGGAACAACTGCCACAACTGCGACAGTTTGTACTGACACTCGCGTGCCTCGTTCCAGTTGCCTGCCATGCACGAGGTATAAAGGCGGGTGCACAGGTTCGGACAGATCGCGCCCGCCGACGAGTAGGAACCCTTACCGCCCAGGGGGATCGACGGCAGGAGGAACTCGACACCGGCGACCAACGAGAAATCAGGGCGCACGGCGAGCGCCGCACGGGAAATCTCGAGGAACTTCTCGGAATCGAAGCTTGCCTCCTTCATCGCGACCAGATTCGGGAGTTTTTCGAGAAGACTCGTGATCAGGGTGCCGGTGAACTCGACTCCATCCAGATAGGAGGGCGAGTTGTACGCGATGATCGGAAGGTCGACCTCGCGCGCGAGCCGCATGAACCACTCGTGAATGGCCTCTGGCGACGGATTCCAGAAGTATGGCGTTATGGCGATGATGGCATCGGCCCCGATGGCCTGCGCGTGCCGCGCCAGATCGATCGAATCCTCGACTGCGAGCGCACTCACATGGATGGAAACGGGAACACGCCCGGCCACGGTCTTCACCGCGACTTCGGCGAACCGCTTGCGCTCGGCGATGGTCAGATTGAGCGACTCGCCCTTGTGATGCGGCCAGGAAATGGCGGTCGCGCCCGTGCGCACATGGAAATCGAGCAGCCGCTCGAAAGTCTCGAGGTCGGGACTGAAGTCTGCCTTGAGCGGCGTGACGGGGCTCTGCATCACGCCCTTGAGAACGAGGGGCACAGTGATCCTCTCAGGATGTCGGTCAACGGTCGGTTCTGCTCGCGGCCCAGACTTTACTCGACCAGCCATCGCAGCACCAGCCATCGATCCGGCTCGACGCAGCGACCGACAATGCTCGCGCCGCGTTACCGATCCAGCTCCGCGTAATGCCGGAAGATGCCGCTCTGGTTGAACGCGATGCGCCGCTTCGATTTCAGGTAACGCGCCACCCGCGGCAGCTTCGCGACGCGCGCGGCGAGCGCAGCCAGGTTCGGATGCGCCGGTTCCAGCCGGGCCATCGCCTTCGGAAAGGCATGGCGCAGCCCTGCGACGACCTGGAACACCGACAGGTCCACGTACGACAGCGCGCTGCCGATCATCCACGTCGGCCCCTCCGGATTGCGCGCGAGCACGCCCTCGAAGTAACCGAGGAACTTCGGCAGGCGCAGCTCGACGAAGGCCTTCGCCCGCTTGCGTGCTGCCGGCTTCTGTTCTTCGTAGTACAGGTGCTTGGCGATCGGATGGTGGGTGTCGTGCGCCTCGACGACGAAGTCGGCCACCACCAGTTGCAGCTGGTTGGCCCAGCGGCGCGACGGCTCATCCTGCGGCACCAGCCCGAGGCGAGGGCCGAGGAAGGCGAGGATGTTGGCGGTCTGCGAGATCCATTCGCCGTCGACCTCGAGGATCGGCGGCGCGAACGGTGCACGCGGGTCGTTGCCCTGCAGGATGGCGAGCACGGCGGCACGTCCGCCACCGTTCTTCTCGGAACGGCGCACGACATCGACATAGTCGGCGCCTGCAGCTTCCAGCGCCAGCCGGACGAACTCGCCGCGGCCCTGGATGTGCGACCAGTAGTAGAGGTTGTACATGCACGCTCCCGGCATCAGGTTGGATGACGGCCCCAGTGTAGCGCTAGACTTGCCGGCCCTATTCCGATGCGGATTTCATGCGCATGGCAACGACCACCGTGGACAGCCTTGCCGGACTCACCGACCGCCTGCGGCGCTTTGCCGCCGAGCGCGACTGGGACCAGTTCCATTCGCCGAAGAACCTGGCCATCGGCGTGGCCGCCGAGGCGGGGGAACTCGCGGCGGAGTTCCAGTGGATCGACGGCCCGGACAGCTATCGTCCGGACGCCGCACATCTCGACCGCATCCGCCATGAATCGGCCGACGTGCTGCTCTACCTGGTGCGCCTGGCCGACCGGCTGCAGTTCGACCTGGTCGCCGCGGCCGACGAGAAGATCGGTCTCAATGCGCTGAAGTACCCGGTGGACAAGTTCAAGGGCTCGTCGCGGAAGTACTCCGAGGAGTGAACCGGGCCGACAGCGTTCGATGACGCCTGCGTCGCCCCTTATCACCGGCGCCCCGATCGTCGAGCGCAACACGCCCTGCCGTGCACCTGTAGCGCCCGTGCACGGTGTGCGCTCGATCTGCCGATGCTCGCCCTTACGGCGACGCGCTGGAGCAAGTCAGGCAGGCTGCAGCTTTGGCTTACATGGCACAGGTCGGGGATGTCGATGCGATCATTGTCCTGGCTCCCGGGTATGTCCCCGAAAATTTCTACCCCGATGTCAGGGTGCCCAAAAATCGGTCCCTGTTTTCTGGGCCATCGGAAACATGGATGCTCTCTCTGGTGCCGCGTCGAGCGGGATCTTTCGAAGCTTTCCCCCTCATCCCGACAGCATCTACCCTGAAGCCCGGGCAGACCATGCGAACACCCCTGATGCTGCTTCCGATGCGCTGGCCCGCTGGGTAATGTCTCGACTGAAGCGCTGAATGGGCTGCCGCAGGATTTCGGGCAGCTTCTGCGCGACCATGCGTGTCGGTCGATCGGCGCCGAGCGCCTGCTCAGACGCCGATCAGCAGGTGGTCGAGCGACAGCCGGCCCGGCCCCAGCAGCAGCAGCGACAGCGGAATCACCGTGTACATCAGCCCGGCGTCCCAGCTGTGCTACCCCGGGGCAGCGAACGGCTCGTGCTTGCGCCAGATCAGTTCACGGGTAGCCCAGGCACCGATGGCCAGTCGCAGGGCGAGCAACGCGATGTCGAGTGCCACGAGCGAGTGCATGCATGCTGCAACAGATTACAAGACGATGGGAACCATACCATGGCGAATGCCGCCGCGCGGCGCTAGCGACCCGCTGGTGCCGCGAGCGCGCACAGCCGCTCGGCAATGCGGCGCGCTCCATCGGGAGCACTGACCATCCGCTGCGCAAGTCGGCGCGCCTGCGTACGCTCGGTGCATTCGCCGCCTGCCTCACGCAGGGCCGTCGCCCAGTCGCCAGCGCTGCACGCGGACACCCGTCGTCCTGCGCCCAGGCGTTCGATCCGGGCGGCGTTGTTGTCACCAACCGGCATATTCAGGCCACTCGATTTTCGGCATATTCAGGCCAGTACGCTGCCGTCACGAGCATCTCGTAGCGGGTTAATCTTGGTTGGATTTGGCCGTCTTGGCAAGGCTTCGGGGT
>JBILGF010000184.1:0-6656 GCA_044351195.1 Burkholderiales bacterium | reverse complement strand
GAGGTTGTCGCCGAACCGGTGGCAGCGGCCCCGGTAGCGCCATTGGACGTCACCCATGGCCGCCTCCGATGAATGCGCGGGGATCGGCGATCGCGCCGAGGATGGCCGAAGCGGCGACAGTTGCCGGACTGCCCAGGTAGCACAGCGCATCCTTCGCGCCCATTCGTCCCGAATGGTTTGTGGCGGCGGTCGAGATGGAGGTTTCTCCAGAATCCATCGGGCCCATGTTGCCGCCTGCGCAGGGCCCGCATCCCGCAGGCAGGACCATGGCACCAGCTTGCAGGAATATGTCGGTCAGGCCGGCTTCGGTGAGCTGGCGTGCGGTCTCCACGCTGCCGGGCACCACGAACAAGCGGGTGCCGCTGGCAACCTGCCTGCCCTTGAGGATGGCGGCTGCGACCTCGAAATCTCCGTACATGCCCGACCCGCAGGACCCGAGGTAGGCATGCTGCACCGCCTGGCCGGCCGCCTCCGACAGGTCGACGGCATTCGAAGGGCTGCCGGGCAGAGCGAGCTGGGGTTGCAGCGCGCCCAGGTCGAGGCTGAATTCGGCCTCGAAAGTGGCACCGGGGTCGCTATAGACGGCATCGAACTCGCCCTGAGCCCTGTCACGGCACCAGTCGAGAACGCGCGCTGATGGCGGGATGAAGACGCCTGCCACGCCGGCCTCGGTGGGGGAATTGCACAAGGCAACCCGCTCCGACACATCGAGATGTTCGAGGGCATCGCCTGCCAGTTCGAGGTAGCGGTAGTCGATGTCGATTGCCTGCAGCCCGCGAACCAGGGCCGCAGTCAGGCGGAACCCGACATCGCGGCAGAACACGCCCGGCTGCAGGCGCCCGGTCAGCGTCACCCGGACCGAGGGTGGTACCGTGGTCCACAGGGTGCCCATGGCCAGCACGCTGACCACTTCCGGGCCGGCGCGTACCGGCACCGCGCCGATGGCCCCGAAGTTCGAGCAGTGCATGTCACTGGCAAACACGAACATGCCCGGCCGCACCAGGCCTGTCTCCATCGGGAAGATGTGGCCGTGACCACCCTGACCGACATCGAAGAAGCGCCCGACGTTCCAGTCGCGCGCCGTACGCCGAATTGCAGCCCCGCGCGCTGCCGCGCGCGCGGATGTGTAGAGCACCTCATGGTCGGTCGCGAACACTACCCGCTCCGGATGCCTGAGCCGGTCGATGCCCAGAGCGTCGAGTTCGCGCCGGGCGCCCTCGACGTGTCCGTCATGCACGAACACCAGCTCGGGCTCGGGGTAGACGACATCCCAGGGCGCGACGGTCTGCGAACCGCTCGCCCGGGCCAGCACCTTCTCGACAGCCGTCATTGACACCGTGGGATGCCTTCGTTGCCTACTGCTGCGGGATCTTCGCGTTGGCGACGACTTTCGCCCACTTGTCTTTCTCGGACTGGATGAAGCGGGCGAACGCCTCGGGTGAACCGCCGATCACCTCGAAGCCGTCATCGGTCAGGCGCGCGCGAACTTCGGTCGACGAGAGCGCCTTGACGAACTCCGCGTTCAGCCGCACGATGATTTCGGCCGGAGTGCCGGCAGGCGCCAGCACACCATGCCAGTTGATCATCTCGTACCCCGGCAGCGTATCCTTCACCGCGGCCAGTTTCGGCGCATTCGCGATCGGCTTGCCACCGGTGTGCGCGATCAGGCGCAGCTTGTCCGATTTCACCAGGGGCCAGGAAGTGCCCTGACCGCTGAACATCATCGAAACCTCGCCGCCCATCACGGCGAGAGTTGCTGGTCCGGTGCCCTTGTAGGGCACATGCAGGATTTCGAGCTTTCCAATGCTCGACAGCAGTTCTCCGCTGAGGTGCGACGCGCTGCCTGCACCGGCCGAAGAATAGGTGAGTTGCCCGGGACGCTTGCGCGCGAGCGCGACCACGTCGGCTATCGACTTCACCGGCAGCGAAGGATGTGCGACCAGCAGCAGCGGACTTGCGATCGCCAGCGTGATCGGCGTGAAGTCTCGAATCGGGTCGTAGGGCAACTTGCGGTACAGCGCCGGGTTGATGGCCAGCGTGCCCACATGGCCCATGAACAGCGTGTAGCCGTCGGGCACGGCACGGGCTGCGGCTTCGGCACCGATATTGCCGCCGGCACCCGCGCGGTTATCAATGATCACGCCCTGGCCCAGGCTTTCGGAGGCCTTCGCCCCCAGCGCGCGCGCGACGATGTCGGTGGAACCGCCAGGCGCGAAGGGTACGATGATCCGCAGCGGCTTGGCCGGATAGATCTGTGCGTGGGTTACGGTCGCGAGTACAGCCAACGCTGCGGCTGCCAGCCCTGGGCCAATCTTCATTGAAGTTTCCTCTTGTAGCTCTTGTAAATATCGCACTGGGGCGATTCGTATGACGTGTTCACATGAATACGGGCGTCGACGAACCCCCGAACCATGATGTCCATCATGGGCACAAGCGTACAATCTTGGCAAGTCAGTCCGGCCAGCCGGGTACTGTGCTGTAAAGAGGAACGCAAATGATTGCACCAGCATCGAAACTGATCCTGATGGTCGCCCCGACGGGCTCCAAGTATTCGAAGGCCGACCATCCGTCGATCCCGCTGTCCCCGCGCGAGATCGCAGCCGATGTCGCAGCCTGCGTGAAGGCAGGTGCCTCGGTCGCCCACCTGCATGCGCGCGATGCACAAGGCAGGTCGACGCAGGATCCGGCGGTCTACCGCGAGATCATCGAGCGTATCCGAGAGGTCACCGACGTGGTGATCCAGATATCGATCGGCGCCCGGGGGTTCGCGGTGGAAGAAGCGATCAAGCCACTGGTACTCGAGCCCGAGATGGCTTCGCTGCCGCTGCGTAACGTCATGGACGAACCGGGCGAGGTGCGCACGATGGCCTCGCAGATGAACAAGCACGGCGTCGTACCCAGCGTCGATGGCTCCACGCTGGAGATGATCGAATCCGCAGTCGAACTGCACCGCTCCGGCATCTTCCCCGATCCGCTCTGCGTGGGTTTCATCCTGGGCGCCCCCCCTTCGGCCGCCGAGGCCGAGGCGAAGCTGCGTGCGTTCGCCGGGGCCTTACCCGAAGGCGCGCTATGGTGGGCGCTCAAGGGCGGGGCGCACATGACCGCAGCGCGCACCGTTGCGCTGGGCATGGGCGGTCATATCCGCACCGGTCTCGAAGATGTGGCGCCGCCACCAGACGGGCGGCAGGTGACAAATGTCGAACTGGTCGAACGTGTCGCATCGCTCGCCAGCAGCCTCGGTCGCGAACTCGCCAGTGCGGCCGATGTGCGGGCAATGCTCGGTAGATTGCCCGGCTGAGCCACCGACCGTCTCACCGCGCAGGTCGGCAGAGACGGCAGCGAGGCTGCGCCCAGGCGCGCGGGAACATCCCGCGCAGGAATGCTGGGCACACCTGTGACGGCAGGCGCTCGATGCCGTGTTCGCAGTCGGCGCGCGCGGCCAGCAGTGTGTTCCGCTTGATCCAGGTCAACATGGGCGACCATCCGGCTGCGACACTCGGCTCATGGTCTTGCACCAACATCCCCCGTGGCGGGGCCTTTGCGGCGTTTGTGCGGCGCTCGCCGCGAGCCTCGCCTGCGCGCAGGCACCGGACCTGCCGCGCGAACCGGAGCGCTGGCGCGACGGCCGCTACGAGTGGACGGTGTACTCGCGAGCCGCCGCCGAGCGCCCGGAGGATCGATCGGCGCAGATCCTGTCGCTGTTCGCACCCGGGGTCGGGTTTGCTGCGCTCGGCCTCGCCGCACCGCCGATGTTTGCGAGCGGCCTGGTCGTCGGCGGCCTGCTCATCGCCCCCGGGGCGGTCATCCTGTCGGGCATCGAACGCAGGCAGTGGGAGCGGGCGGTTTCGCCGCTGGTCGAGACGGATTTCCCGCGCGCACTGGCCGACGCCCTGAGGGCTCGGCCGATCGAGCAGTCCGGCCCGGCGCACGAGCCCCTGAAGGTCGAGGTCATCGTCAATGGATGGGGCTTGCACGAGGAGCGCGGACGGGTCTGCTTCACGGTCAGCATCGACCTCGTGGTGCGTTCGATGGACCGGGAACTGCTGAAAGATCGCCTGCTGATCCGCGAGGGACACGGAAGTCCGGACGCCCCGCCCGCGCAGTGCGCGAGCCTCGAGCGCATGGGCGAGCAGGAGCGCTGGCAGGAGCAGGTAGAGACCAGCAGACGACAACTGCAGGCAGAGGTCGTTGACTATCTCGTCCGGCAGAAGGGCTACGAAGCCCGGGCGGTCGACCTCCCTCCTGTTCAGGGGGAAGAGGCGGCGCGCGCGCTCGCCCGCAGTCTGGACGTCGATGGCCTGGTGCTCGTGCAGCGCTACGTGGCGCCGCCCTGGACGACCGGACAGGCCATCGGGAATGTGTTCCTCATGAACGTGCCGCTGGTCCTCGCCCTGCGTGCCGTCAACCTCCGGATCAGCATCATCGAAGGCCGATCCGGCGAGGTGGTCTGGAGACGGGAGCTGAAAGGCCAGGAGACAGAACGCGACACGCCAGCCGATATCCCGGCGGCGCTGGGCGATCTCGACAACGCCGTACCCCGCCGCTTGCGCTGAGCGCGCGGGTCAGCGCGTGCCGCGCGCCGGCCGGATGATCTCGATGATCGGCTGACCCGTCGTCGGGTCGGCGCCGAACGCCGATGGCGGGCGCACGGCTGCGTCCGGCGGTAACGGGCTCACCTCGTGCGCGATCGACGGTTGGACCAGGGCGATGTCGAGATCGCGGTCGCGGTCGTCTGCGCCCGCGTGACCGCTGCGGTCCGCGCCACCGGGCATGCCTGGCGCGTCATGGAACGCGCCCGACTCCTCGAAGCGGCCCAGGTAACGGCCCTGCGCGCTGTAGATGCGCTGACCTTCCACGCGCCCGAGGTAGCGGCCGTTATCGCCATAGTAGCGTCCGTTCGCCTCGATGCGACCGGCGTAGCGACCGTTCGCCCGGTACAGGCGTACCGTGCCACGCCGGCCTCGCGCCTGCGCGTTGGTGGCGAGCAGCATGCCCGGCAGCAGCGCCAGAGGCCAGGCGCCCGGCTTGCGACGCGTATCGATGCTCGTGTCAACCCGCTCGCAATCAAGCTGGAGAGTCGTCCGCATCCGGGATCGGGCCTGGAAGGACGCCTGTCCTTCCAGCATGCGATGGCGGCAGCGCTGATCGATGGCCAATGTCTGCCGGCGCAGTTCACCGATGAACGTGTCGCCGACGCGGAAGTTGCAGCCGTGCGCAACCGCATCCATGCGATCGAAGACGCAGCGATCGGTCAGGATCAATGCGAGGTGACGCTGACCCTGGCGGATGGGCAGATGCTCATGTATCGGGTCGACCATGCGACTGGCAGCCCGGATCGCCCGATGACCGATACGCAGCTCGAGGCCAAGTTCCACGCACTGGCAGGCAGCGTGCTGACACCGGCGCGGGCATCCCGTCTGCTCGATGTCCTGTGGCATGTAGAGGATCTGGGCGACGTCGCAGAGATTCTCGCGCTGTGCAGAACGGGCGGCGGCAGCACCGGCTTGCAGAGGCCCGCCCGTCACCCGCGCGGCGCACGCCGACCCGCAAAGGCGGTCATTGCCGACTGATTGGCGGCGCCGTCACGCCGCGTGTGGCACCCGCCTGCGCGGTTGACCAGCCCCACTCAGTCATGTGTCCAACCATCTCCACGCGACGCACGTACGTCACGCGGGCGCGCCTGTGACAGCAGGCGCTCGATGTCGTCGATACGTCGGACAGACTCCCAGGACTGCTCTGCCGCGAGCATCAGGATGCCGTCCTTCATCGCCGCAAAGACGACGCGCGTTTCCCCCATCCGAGGCGCCGATGACGACGGGGTATAGTGCGCGGCGGCGAACGACGCGCCTGCGCTCAGCCGCGCGCGGAGCTGACAGTCCCGGGCCGCTGTGACGTTGACCAGCACGCGCAGGCGCACGGCACTCG
This sequence comes from Burkholderiales bacterium, assembly GCA_044351195.1. Lineage (GTDB taxonomy): Bacteria > Pseudomonadota > Gammaproteobacteria > Burkholderiales > CAIKXV01 > CAIKXV01. Next base: position 731 of record JBILGF010000184.1, on the reverse strand, counting down.
ATGCCGTGTTCGCGGCCGGAGCCTTCAGCACACGATCGACCCGCAGCGGCCAGTGCACCTGACGGCAGCCCAGTCCGTCCATCGTCGTCTCTTCGGAGGCATCGAGCGTCGCCACGACCACCCAGTCGGAGCGCGCGGCCAGCGTGGGCAGGCTCCATTGCTCGACGACCGGGCGTCCGGCAAAGCAGGCTGCCGGCAGGCCGAGGGCCAGCACGGTGAACGTGAGCGCTTCGGCTGCACCCGATAGCCAGCGGCAGGCCACGGCCGGCTCGACCGGGGCTTTCCGGAAGCCTGGACGGAAGTCCCGCTGTGATTGGCATCGCATCATCTGGCGTGAACCATACCACGGGTATCCGAGGTGGCCGAGGAGCAACGCTACGCCGACTCACCTCACCGCTAGAGCGTGAGTTCATGCAGCGCGGCCAGCAGTGTGTTCCGCTTGATCCAGGTCAACATGGGCGACCACCCGGCTGCGACACTCGGCTCATGGTCTTGCACCAACATCCCCCGTGGCGGGGCCTTTGCGGCGTTTGTGCGGCGCTCGCCGCGAGCCTCGCCTGCGCGCAGGCACCGGACCTTCCGCGCGAACTTGAGCGCTGGCGCGACGGCCGCTACGAGTGGACGGTGTACTCGCGAGCCGCCGCCGAGCGCCCGGAGGATCGATCGGCGCAGATCCTGTCGCTGTTCGCGCCCGGGGTCGGGTTTGCGGCGCTCGGCCTCGCCGCACCGCC
>JBILGF010000182.1:0-6681 GCA_044351195.1 Burkholderiales bacterium | reverse complement strand
AGCCGGGCTGCCGCTCGCCCCTTGGTGAGGGTACGCGAGCCCAGCAGCACGCGGAGCCCGCGCCGGGCGAGCTGGCGTGCGACCTCGAACCCCAGGCCCCGGTTAGCGCCTGTCACCAGGGCGATGCGTGGCGCCTGCCCGGAGGCGTCCGCCGATGCAGGTGGAACGTTGGTCTTGGCCATGGGGCCATTATACGGCCTGCCCCACCGGACGCGCTGCGCCGCGCCGACCGGCGGTCGCCGGGGTAGCGGCGGGACGCATCCGGCCTGGCCGGGGCGGCATGCCGGAGGTCTTCCCCTCGCTGCCGGCACCGATCATCGCAGCGCCTCCCGGCAGCGGATCCGGCGGTACCGCGCCATGGCGCGCCATGAACATCCGGTGCAGCGTGATCTTGCGTACCGCCCGCTTGCTGGTCTCGATATGAGAGCGCAGCAGCAGGCAGGCGTGGTCGGACTTGCGCCGCAGGATGCTGCGCAGCAACTGCCCGTGTTCATCGTAGGTTGCAGCAACGCGGTCCGCGTCGCTGAAGTCGAGCCGGCGCATGATACGGATGCGTTCGGTCACTTCGCGGTGCATCTGCGCCATCACCAGATTGCCGGTCGCGACCACCAGCCGTTCGTGGAACTGCTCGTCGAGTGCGGCAACCACCCGCTCGTCGGTGAGCCGGGCAGCAACCGGCACCAGCCAGATATCGCGCAGGGGCACCAGTGCGTCGGCGCACTCCTGCTCGCACAGGCGGCGCACGGCCGCCAGTTCGAGCACGATTCGCGCATCATAGAGCTGGTCGAACAACGCGAAATCCAGCGGCCGCACCATCCAGCCGCTGCGCGCGACCACCGACAGGTGTCCTTCCTGCGCCAGGCGGTTCAGTGCCTCGCGCACCGGGGTGCGCGACATGCCCAGTTCGCGTGCGATCTCGTTCTCGGTGAATCGGTCACCGGGCAGGCGCCGGAACTCGAACACGTCGCTCTTGATCTGATCGTAGGCAGCCTCGGACAGGTTCCGTCCCGGGTGGATGTTCATCGCTGCGACCTCTTCATGGGCGTTCCGGGAAATGACAGGCTGCAAAATGGGCCGGGCCGAGTTCGACGAGCGCTGGCGAGGACCGGGCACAGGCATCCACGCCCTTCGGGCAGCGTCCGTGGAATCGGCACCGGTCGGGGTCCGGATCGACCGGACTGGTGGGATCGCCCTCGAGCCGGATACGCCGCGCGGCACCGCCGGACAATCCGGGGATGGCCGACAGCAACGCCCGCGTATAGGGATGGCGCGGTGACTCGAATACCTGCCGGGCAGGGCCGGATTCGACGATGCGGCCGAGATACATCACCATCACACGGTCGCACAGCAGGCGCACGATGTTCAGGTCATGCGACACGAACAGGTAGCTCATGCCCAGCTTCTGCTTCAGGTCGGCGAGCAGGTGCAGGATCACCGCCTGCACCGAGACATCGAGTGCCGCCGTGGGTTCGTCGAGGATCAGCAGCGAGGGTTCGAGTGCGATCGCGCGCGCGATGCCGACACGCGCCTTCTGCCCGCCCGACAACTGGTGCGGGAATCGTCCGAGCAGTTCCTCCGGCATCTGCACCAGTGCGGCCACCGCCTCGATCCGCGCTGACAGCGCCGCACCGGACAGCCCGCCGAGCAGGCGCAGCGGCTCGGCGATCGTGTCACGCGCGGTGTAGCGTGGATTGAGGCTGTCGGTCGGGTCCTGGAACACCATCTGGATCCGCTTGCGCTGCGCAACCCGGGCGAAGGCGCTCGCCGGGATGCGCCCGATGTCCTCGCCGTGAAAATGGATCGCTCCCGCCGTGAGATCGAGCGTACGGGTGATCAGGCGCACCAGCGTCGACTTGCCGCATCCGGACTCGCCGACCAGCCCTACGCTCTCGCCGGTACCGATGGTCAGGTCGACGCCGTCTACCGCATGCAGCATCGGCACGCGCGCGGTGCGCCACGGCAGCAGGCTGCCGTGCGCTTTCAGCGGGAACAGCTTGCGCACCTGCTCGGCCTGCAGAAGCAGTGGCGGCGCCTGGGCCACCACCGATCGGTCGGCCTGAACCGGCGCGGCCTGACCGCTGGCAGCGCCAGGGGCGGCCGCGCCCGGGAGGCCTTCGCTCACAGTGGCCTCCGGCAGGCGACCGAGTGCGGCGTGCCGGAATCCAGGCGGGCGAGCGGACGTTCGTTGCAGGCCGCCTCTGCCCGATCGCAGCGCTCGCTGAATCGGCAGGCGGGCAGGTCGCTGCGCCGCAGGTCGGGCAGATGGCCGGCGATCGCGGCGAGCGCGCGCAGATCACTGGTGCCATGCGGCGTGGTGGCGATCAGCCGGGCAGTGTAAGGGTGGCGGGGATGGGCAAACAGCTGCGCCGTCGGTGCGGTCTCGACCACATGGCCAGCATGCATCACGACGATGCGGTCGCAGTGCTCGGCGGCCAGGCCGAGGTCGTGGGTAATCAGCACCGTGGCCATGTTCCGCCTGCCCGCGAGTTCCGAGATCAGATCCATCACGGCGGCCTGGGTAGTCACGTCGAGGCCGGTCGTCGGCTCGTCGGCGACCAGCAGCGAGGGCGAACAGGCCAGCGCGATCGCGATCATGATCCGCTGGCACAGGCCGCCTGACAGCTCGAACGGGTAGGCCTCGTAGCGCCGCTCAGGGTCGGGTATGCGTACCGCCGCGAGCGCCTCGACCGCACGCTGGCGCAGCGCTGCCCTCGGGGTGCTCGTGTGGCGCGCCAGTACGTCCTCGATCTGGTGTCCGACCTTGCGGATCGGATTGAGCGCGACGCGCGGGTTCTGGAAGATCATCGCGGCCTCGCGCCCCCGGATCGATTCCAGGTCCGACGCGCTTGCGCGCACCAGGTCAAGGCCGCCGAACACCGCCCGGCCGCCCGTGATACGCCCGGCCGCATCGAGGATGCCGAGTACCGCGTAGAACAGCACTGACTTGCCCGACCCGGACTCACCGACCACGCCCACGGTCTCGCCCTTGCCGACGGTGAAGGAGATCTCCTCCAGCGCATGGACCACGCCGCTGCGCGTGCGGAACTCGACGCCGAGCGACTCCACCGACAGCAGCGGGACCGGGTTCTCCATCAGGTGCGGCGCCGCGGATCGATCATGTCGCGCAACCCGTCACCGAGCAGGTTGAAGCAGAAGACGGCCAGCATCAGCACCACGCCGGGAAAGAACGACACCCACCACTCGCCGGAGATCATGTAACCCGCACCCTCGGCGACCATGATGCCCCACTCGGGCTGCGGTGGCCGCACGCCCAGGCCGATGAACGACAGCCCGGCGGCGTTCAGGATCGCCCAGCCCATGTTGAGCGAGATCTGCACCATCACGGGGGGCAGGATGTTCGGGAACAGGTGGAAAGCAAGGATGCGTGCCTCGGAGTTGCCGGACAGGCGGGCGGCCTCGACGAACCCGGCGTTGCGGCGCACGTTGACCTCGGCACGCGCCACCCGGATGTAGAAGGGCAGGTTGATGATCGCCGTCGCATAGATGATGTTCTCGACCGAGTTGCCCAGTGCGGCGACGATCGCCATCGCCAGCACGAACAGGGGGAAAGCCATGATGGTGTCGGCCATCCGGCTCACCGCACGGTCGATCCAGCCGCCGTAGTAGCCAGCGCAGGCACCCAGGGCGCAGCCCAGCCCGAACGACAGCAGTACGGCGGCGAACGCCATGCCGAAATCGAGGCCGGTGGCGACGATCACCCGGGACAGGATGTCGCGCCCGAGCTGGTCCGTACCGAACCAGTGCACGGTCGAGGGCGGCTGCAGCACCTTGTCCGGGCTGGTGGCCAATGGGTCGAAGGGTGCGATCCATGGACCGAACAGCGCGAGGAGCAGGAAGGCGCCGAACAGCGCGAATGCGCCGGCCGTGACCGGGTTCTCCGCCAGCACATAGCGGATATGACGCAGGCTCGCGGCAAATCCCGATGCGGCCGCCGGCTTGCCCGCCGGCAACACGGAGTCCGCATTCATCGAGGATTGCCTCCCGCGCGTTCAGTCATCGATGCTCACCCTCGGATCGATCACCGTGTACAGGATGTCGATCAACAGGTTCACGGTCACGAACAGCATCGCCATGACCAGCACGAAGCCCTGCACCGGCGCGTAGTCGGACTGCACCAGCGCGTCGACCGCGAACGAACCGATCCCCGGCCAGGCGAAGACCTTCTCGACCACCACGTTCGAACCCAGCATGAAGGAGAACACCATGCCCATCGTCGTCACCACTGGCAGCATCGCGTTGCGGAAGGCGTAGCGGTAGAGCACGGTGGAAGATGACAATCCGCTGGCGCGCGCGGTGCGCACGAAATCGGAGGACAGGACGCCCAGCATCGCCGCCCGGGTCATGCGCGCGATGGGCGCCAGCACGAAGATGGCCAGCGTGAGCACCGGCAGGATCATCTGCTTGCCGGCCGCGACGAACAGTTCGAGGTCTCGGGCGACCAGGCTGTCCACCAGGTAGAAACCGGTGACATGGGCCGGTGGCGAATACAGGGAATCCAGCCGGCCCACAGGCGGTGGCGCGATGCCGAGCAGGTAATAGAGGACGTAGGCCAGCAGCAGACCGGTAAAGAAGATCGGCAACGACACGCCCAGGGTGGTGACCAGCCGGCAGGCGTGATCGATCCATGAACCGGGTCGCGTCGAGGCGAGGATGCCCAGCGGCAGCGCGACCGCGCAGGCCACGATCAGCCCGAGCAGGGTCAGCTCGAGCGAAGCGGGCAGCCGGCGCATGATTTCATCGAGCACCTGCTGCCCGGTCGAAACCGACAGCCCGAGGTCACCGCGCGCGAGGTCGCCGACGTAATCGAGGAACTGCTTCCACATCGGCTGGTCGAGCCCGAGCTTGGCGCGCACCTGCTCCACCGCCTCCTGCGTCGCCGCCGGCCCGGCATAGAACGCCGCCGGGTCGCCCGGCAGCGCCCGGGTCAGGATGAAGGTGACCACGACGATCCCGATCACGTTCGGGATCGCCGCCAGCAGGCGCCTGCCGATCAGCCGCAGCACGTCGCGCTCAGGCCTTGAACAGCGTGCGGTAGTCGGGCTGCACGTGGAACCAGTACATGTAGCCCTGCACGCTCTTCTGCATCGCGACGTCGAACGCCGGCTGGATCACCGGGATGCGCGGCACCTCGCTGAACGCGATATCGATGAAGTTCTTCACCTGCGCCTCGTAGCGCTTGGGGTCGGTCTCGAAGCGGGCCGCCTCGATCAGCTTGTCCATCGCCGGGTTCTGGTAGCTCATCGTGTTGAATACGGCGTTCTGGCCGTGGTAGCACCAGTAGAAGAAATACTCGGGGAAGTTGAGCCAGCCGCCGAATCGGTTGAATATCAGCGGCATGTCCTTCTTCAGCAGCGCCGCGCGCCAGTTCGCGCCTGGCACCTTGTTGATCGAGACCTTGATACCGATGCGGGCGAGCGCCTCCTGCACCAGGATAGAGACCGGCTCCCCGACCGTGGCGCCGCCGAGATCGAACGACAGCGTGGTCTCGAAACCGTCGGCCATGCCGGCCTGCTTCATCAGCTCGAGCGCGCGCGGGACATTGGTGCTGTACCCGTGCGGCACCGGCCACTCCGCCTTCGCGGGCGTGTTCGACTTCGCGCCCCACATCTTCGTACCGCGCCCCCAGAAACCGATGTCGTTCATGCGGTCATAGGGCAGCGCATGGGCGACGGCCTGGCGCACCAGCGGATTGTTGAACGGTGGCCGCGCGGTGTTCATCCCGATGTAGAACAGCGCGTTCTCGATCGGCGTCGAGATCACGCGTACCGGGCCGGCCTCCTTCGCCATCTCGAGGAAATCCTTGGGCGGCAACTCGTAGGTCATGTCGATGTCGCCCCGCGCGAGGAGCGCGCGACGGTTGCCGGCCGAAGGGATCTCGCGCTGGACGATCCGGCGCAGTCGGGGCAGCGGACCGCTCTTCCAGTTGTCGAAACGACTGTAGATGAGTTCCTGCCCCGGACGCCAGGCTTCCACGCGGAAGGCACCGCCGCCGGCCGTGTTGTTGCGCAGCCAGGCCGCGGCCCACGGATCTTTCTCGGTGGCGTGTTTCTGCGCGAGCGCCGAGTTGTAGATGGAAGGCACCGGCACAGCCATGTTGGGCATCGCCATCTTGTCCCGGCGATCGAGTTCGACGCGGAAGGTGGATTCGTCGACGACGATGAACTGCTTCGGATCATTGAGCGAGCCGGCACGCATCTGGAACTGCGGGAAGCCGCCCATGCCCAATGCGCGATCGTAGGACCACTTGACGTCCTTCGCCGTCACCCTGCTGCCGTCGTGGAAGGTTGCATTTCGGCGCAGGCGGAAGGTGACTGATTGGCCATCCTTGGCGACCTGCCAGCTTTCGGCCAGTTCCGGTTCCAGCTTGCTGTAGTCGTACGAGACGGTACCGTCGCTCAGCTTCTTGCGGCCGAACGTGATCAGCCGGTCATATGAATTGACGGCGACGCCATAGGCCGGACGGTTTGCGCCTACGCCATGGATGTCCAGGCTGTTCGGGCCGAACTCGTTGGCGACTACCAGGGTCTCCCGCTTTGCATCCTGTGCAAGCACGGTTGGTGCGCCAGCGGCCATCGAGGTAGCACCGCCAGTGGCGGCGACGGACTTTATGAAGCGGCGTCGATTCATGGACTCTCCGATCTGGTGGTAGGCGAGGTAATC
>JBILGF010000011.1:0-19547 GCA_044351195.1 Burkholderiales bacterium | reverse complement strand
GGCCGCCACCGCGTCGGTATCGAGCATCTGTTGCTCGCCGCCGCTGCGCAGCGGTTTCACGCCGACCTTGCAGGCCGCCAGCTCGACCTCGCCGATGATCAGCGCATAGCGTGCCCCGCTTGCGTCGGCCCGCTTCATCTGGGCGGCGAATTTCCCGCCGCCCCCATGCACCACCACCGCATGGCCGAGGTCGCGCAACTGCTCGGCCACCACCACGGCGAAACGCGCCGCAGCCTCGCTCTGGTGTACCACATAGGCGACCGGCGGTTCGGCTGCCGCGAGCAGTCCGGAGTCCTCGATCAGCGAAAGTATGCGCTCGAGGCCCATCGCGAAACCGCAGGCCGGAGCCGGCCGGCCGCCAAGCTGCTCGACCAGACCATCGTAGCGCCCGCCGGCGCAGATCGTGCCTTGCGCCCCCAGCCGGGTGGTGACCCACTCGAAAACCGTCCGGTTGTAGTAGTCGAGGCCACGCACCAGCCGGGGATTGACGGTGAATGCGATGCCTGCATCGTCAAGCCGTGACCGCAAGCCATCGAAGTGAGCGGCAGATTCGGCATCGAGCATCTCGACCAGCCTGGGAGCGCCGGCGACCAGTTCCTGCAGCGCCGGATTCTTCGTGTCGAGAATGCGCAACGGGTTGGTGTCGAGCCGGCGCAGCGCGTCTTCATCAAGCAGGTCGCGGTGCTGACCCAGATAGGCAACCAGCCGCTCGCGATGCGCCGCGCGGGTCGCTGCATCGCCGAGGGAATTCAGTTGCAGGGATACGTGTTGCAGCCCGAGTTCCCGCCACAGACGCGCGCACAGGATGATCTGCTCGGCGTCGATGTCCGGCCCGGCATAGCCGATGGCTTCGCAGCCGACCTGGTGGAACTGGCGGTAGCGGCCCTTCTGCGGCCGCTCGTGGCGGAACATCGGCCCTTCGTACCACAGGCGCTGCGGCGTGCCGTAGAGCATGTTGTGCTCGATTGCCGCACGCACGCAGGCAGCGGTGCCCTCGGGACGCAGTGTCAGGCTCTCGCCGTTGAGTTCGTCCCGGAAGGTATACATCTCTTTCTCGACGATGTCGGTGACCTCGCCGATGGTGCGCACGAACAGTTCGGTGCGCTCGAGCACCGGCGTGCGCAGTTCGCTGTATCCGTAGCGCGCGAGCACCCGCGCGATGCAGTCGACGAGGCTCCGGTAGCGCGCGGCTTGCGCCGGCAGCAGGTCGTTCATGCCGCGGACGGCTTGGAATGAGGTACCCATCGGAACGGTTCCGGTCTGTCGCCAGCGGCGAGGGCAAAGCCGGCAAGTATAACGCCTGGGCGAGTCAGGACTGGCCGGGAGCCTCGGTGCGGGCCGAATAGCGGGTATGCACGTAGTCGTCGACGATCGCCTTGAACTCGGCGGCTATGCTGTCGCCCTTGAGGGTGACCGTTTTCCGTCCGTCGACGAATACCGGTGCCACCGGCGTCTCGCCCGAACCGGGCAGGCTGATGCCGATGTTGGCATGCTTGCTCTCGCCGGGACCGTTGACCACGCAGCCCATCACCGCCACGCTCATCGTCTCGACACCGCAATAGCGCTCGCGCCACGTCGGCATCTGCTCGCGCAGGTAGCTCTGGATGCTGGTCCTTCCGCAACCCGGGCAAGCCACCACCATCGGCGTGAACGAGCGCAGGCCCATCGTCTGCAGGATCTCTTGCGCGACGATCACCTCGCGCGTGCGGTCGCCGTTGGGCTCGGGGGTCAGCGACACGCGGATGGTGTCGCCGATGCCTTCCTGCAGCAGCACGGCCATCGCCGCAGTGGACGCCACGATGCCCTTGGAACCCATGCCCGCCTCGGTCAGGCCCAGGTGCAGCGGGTAATCGCAGCGGCGGGACAGCTCACGATAGACGGTGATCAGGTCCTGCACGCCGCTGACCTTGGCGGACAGCACGATCCGGTCGCCGGGCAGCCCGATCGACTCGGCCTCGCGCGCGCTCTCGATCGCCGACACCACGAGGGCCTCGCGCATCACCGCCGCCGCCTCGAGCGGCTGCGCCAGCCGGGCGTTCTCGTCCATGAGCCGCGCCAGCAGTTCCTGGTCGAGGCTTCCCCAGTTGACGCCGATGCGCACCGGCTTTGCGTAGCGCAGCGCTGCCTCGATCATCGTGCCGAACTGTTCGTCGCGCTTCGAGCCGCGGCCCACGTTGCCCGGGTTGATCCGGTACGCGTCGAGTACCTGGGCGCAATCCGGATACTGGGTGAGCAGCCGGTGGCCGTTGAAATGGAAGTCGCCCACCAGCGGCACGTTGCAGCCGGCGGCATCGAGCCTCGCGCGGATCGATGCGACCTGGGCGGCGGCCTCGGGGCTGTTCACCGTGATGCGCACCACCTCGGACCCGGCCCGCGCGAGTTGTGCTACCTGCACCGCGGTTGCATGGGCGTCGGCCGTGTCGGTGTTGGTCATCGACTGCACCATGATCGGTGCATCTCCGCCGATGCGCACATGACCGACTTTCACCTGCCGGGTCACCTTGCGTGCACGCGCACCCACCTCGGGTGCCCCCGAAGACGTTACTCCGACATTCCCCATCACGATCCCCTATCGATCCGATGCTTCGACTCTACCCCAGCCCGCCGATGTCGATCTCAGTCGAGCGTGAATCGGGCAACATCCACGCGCGTGTACGGCGCGAGGTCTATCTCGCGCCCGCCATAGGCGAGCCTGACGCTGCGCGCATTACCGACCACCAGCGACAAGGGCGGCTCGCCGCGCACTTCCTGGGACGATCCCGGCGGATTGAGCTGCGAGAAGATCAGCCGTCCGCGGGCGTCACGGATCTCGACCCAGGATTCGCGGTCGAACGACAGGCGCACGGTGCGCGGGCCGGTACTGAAGGCATCACCGATCTCGGAAGCCGCGGTGGATGATGCACCGACCGGGGTCGCGGGGCTGCGCATCTGCGGCGGTACCGCCATGAGCGGTACCGTATCGTCAGGCGAGGGCGTGATCTGCCCGGTGGACGCATCGGGTGCCGCACCCGCCGTACCCGCCCCGATCGAGAGCGGCGCAACCGGCACCATGCCCGATGGCAGTGTCTCGCGCGGCGCAGCGCTGCCTGCGTCCGGGCGCAGCACCGGCACTGCCGGCAGCGGCCCGTACCATTCGAATGCCAGGAAACCGATGACCACCGCAGCCAGCAGCGCGGCGACCGAATGCAGCCAGCGCGAGGGTCGGTCCGATGACGGGAACGGGATGGCCGAGGGTGCCGGTTGCCGAACGAGGCCCGGCGCAGCAGGCGCAGGCATCACGACACCGGCCGCTGGCGGCGGAAAGTGGATGTCGAGCGCGAGCATGACCGGGCGGGGATCGATCTGAACGAGCCGCGCATAACTGCGCGCGAAACCGCGCACGAACATGGGCGACGGCAGGCGCTCGAACGCATCGGTCTCGAGCGCCTCGACCTGGCGCACGGACAGCTTCAGGTGGTTTGCCACCTCGCCCACGGTCAGCCCGATACGCTCGCGTGCGCCCGTGAGCAATGCCCCGGCAGAGGGGGTTTCAGCCGCGACGTCCGACGCGGCGGCATCGGTGGCGCAATCGATTGACTCGACGAGGTCCGTGGCCGGATCGCCCGCCTGCGGGTCGGAGCCCTCCCCGCCCGCCTGCAGCGTCGATTGCTCCAGGGGTGGGTTCTCGCTCGCGTGCATGGTCACCTGCCCCCCTGCGAACTCAGCAGCCGTGCCTCGGGCGTGTCAGGAAAGAGACGCCGCAGTTGCTGTGCATGGATCGCTTCGGACTGACGATCGCCCAGCGCCCGCTCTATGCGTACGCCCAGCCAGAGTACCTCGGCGGTCGGCGCGGCGGCCTGCATGTAGCGATTCAGGAATGCACGCGCCTCGGGCACGCGGCCAGCTGCAAAGGAGAGCTCGGCCAGGTTGAACAGCGCCACCGGCTGATTGGCGCGAACCCCCAGTGCCTGCTCGAAGAAGCGCCAGGCTTCAGCCTCGTTGCCACCGCGGCGCGAGCAGACGCCCGCGTTGACCAGCGAGCGATCGACATTCGCATAGAGCGGGCTGCGTACTGCCGTGACGAAGAACTTGATCGACTCGGCATGCCGGCCGCGATCGCAGAGGAACCAGCCATAGTTGTTGTTGATGTCCGGATCGGCTGGCGCCATGCGCAGCGCGCGTTCGAAATGCTGCATCGCCTGCACGTCTTCCTTCAGTTGCATGTTGATCAGGCCGAGCAGGTTGAATGCCTGGGCATTGTCGGGGTCGAGCTTGGCGGCGGAGCCTGCCTCGTCCAGGGCCGGGCCGATCGAGCCACGCGACAGATAGAGCGACGCCAGCTCGACGCGCAGGCGCGCTGCCTCCTTGGGGTCGGGCTTCTGGTCTGGCACCTGTGGCGGCGGCGCATTCGCGCTCGCCTTGTTCGCTGCGGCAGTCGCTGAGGCAGACCCTGCCCCGCCGCCGAACAGGGTGGTGGTGCATCCCGACAACGCGCCGGCGCAGATCAGTCCGATTGCCGCCATCCCCGCCGCGCGCCAGGCGCGGCAAGCGGACGGAACAGATGCAGGGGTCGCGCAAGGGTCGGCGTTCATGGCATTTCCTGAGCGGTGGCCTGGCGCCGGATCACGCGCCGGGTGCGATCCTGGACCTGTCCGGCGAGTTGTCCGCAGGCCGCATCGATGTCGTCGCCGCGGGTCTTGCGCGTGGTCGCGATCAGACCGGCGGCGTGCAGCACCTCGGCAAACCGGCGTACCGCATCGGGCGGCGAGCGGCGGAAACCGGACTGAGGGAAAGGATTGAACGGTATCAGGTTGATCTTGCACGGCACCGATGCCACGGTGCGCACCAGTTCACGCGCCTGTTCCACCGAATCGTTGACGCCTTCCAGCATCACGTACTCGAACATGATGAAGTCGCGCGGTGCATGATCGAGGTAGCGCACGCATGCGGCGAGCAGTTCACGGATCGGGAAGCGCTTGTTGATCGGCACCAGCCGGTCGCGCAGCGCGTCATTCGGTGCGTGCAGCGAGACCGCGAGGGCCACCGGGCATTCCTGCGCCAGGCGGTCTATCTCGGGCACGATGCCCGAGGTGGACAGGGTGACGCGCCGGCGCGACAGGCCATAGGCATGGTCGTCGAGCATGATGCGCAGCGCCGTCACCACGTTGCGGAAGTTGGTGAGCGGTTCGCCCATGCCCATCATCACGACGTTGCTGATGATGCGCTCGGGGTTCTCCTTGGCCTGCGCCGCCGCCGCCCGGCGCTCGATCGCGCCCAGTTCGCGGTTGGCCATCCAGAGCTGGCCGATGATCTCGGCCACGCTCAGGTTGCGGTTGAAGCCCTGGGCCCCGGTCGAACAGAACGCGCACTCGAGTGCACAGCCGACCTGGCTGGACACGCACAGCGTGCCGCGATTGACCTCGGGGATGAACACGGTCTCGATCGCGTTGCCACTGCCAGAGGCCAGCAGCCACTTGCGTGTGCCGTCAGCAGCCGTGGTGTCGGAGATGATCGGCAACGGCGCGACTTCGGCGGTCTCGACCAGCTTTGCACGGAACGACTTCGCAAGATCGGTCATCCGGCCGAAATCGCTCTCTCCGGCCTGGTGGATCCAGCGCATCAACTGCTCTGCGCGGAACGAGCGCTCGCCCATCGTTGCGCTGTGCGCAACCAGTCCCTGCAGATCGAAATCGAGCAGGTTGACCTTCATCAGCGCGGATGAATCTCCAGCCCGGGGAAGAAGAACGCCACTTCGATCGCGGCATTCTCGGCGCTGTCGGACCCGTGCACCGCATTGGCATCGATGCTGTCGGCGAAGTCGGCGCGGATCGTGCCCTTGTCGGCCTTCTTCGGATCGGTCGCGCCCATCAGTTCGCGGTTCTTCGCGATCGCGCCCTCGCCCTGCAGGACCTGCACCATCACCGGGCCCGAGGTCATGAACTTCACCAGGTCGCCGAAGAACGGACGCGCACGGTGCACGTCGTAGAAGGCGCCCGCCTGGGCATCGGAGAGCTGGGTCATGCGGGCGGCGATCACGCGCAGGCCTGCCTTCTCGAAGCGGGAGTAGATCTCTCCGATCACGTTCTTGGCGACTGCGTCGGGTTTGATGATCGAGAGGGTACGTTCGACTGCCATCTTGAATCTCCTGGGATGCTCTGATCGTTGATCGCCAGCCTCCGGGTACCGTGGCCTGTGCAGGCCCTGACCGGACGGCGGAAAACCGGCACACTGTAAGGATCGCCCGCCGCACGAGACGCCTCATGCGAACGCCAATGCTCCGGCGACAGACCACTGCGCTCGGTGCGCTGCGGTGTTGCAATGCAAGGCGACTCGCCCCGCATACTGTTCGCGCGACGTCGACTGCCCGGACGGGCGAGCGTCGCCGGGACCGGCGAAGCGCCGCACGACACCTTGCGGATGTCTGGCGCCACCGCTGTCCACCCGCCTTGGAAACACGCTGCCGCTGGCAAGGCCTGCCGATTCCCGGAATATCGGCTCGAGAATAGCAGAAACGATGTCCGGATCAAGCCCTAACAGTCCGATTTTCTTACCTTTTTTGTTCCGGAACGTTACGGCTGGAAGTCAGTGTCGTCTATGAGGCGAGCACTCAACGGTGCTACGATCACAGACGACGGTACCGCCGCGCGTAACTGTCGGACCGCGGATTCCCGGTGCCGACCGGTGCGCACGGTCCGTCCTGCTGCCGGATTCCCGTTGTCTGTCCCGCCGCCCAAGGAGACGATACGATGGCGTCTGTTCCGCCCAGTGCCCTCGCTGCGTCCGATGACGCCGCCGACATCCGGCGGCGAGCACTGCGCCGGCTGGTGATCGCCGTGGTGATGCTCGCCGCTGCCTTCGGTGCCCTGCTGACTTACGAACGCTTCAGTTCGCCGCGAACCGCGCTGCCGGAGGCAACATCCCGACCGGCTGCCTTGATCACGGCGCCGCCGACCCAGGCGGATGCCCCCGCGGCGGTGCCCTCGCCGATGCCGGCGCCTGAGGGGCCCGCGGACGCACCAGACGTCGCACCCGGCGTCGCACCCGAAGCCGCGCCGGACAACACTCCAGGCAGCACCGCATCGGCCGCCGCTGTCGATGCGCGCCCGGGCGGCATATCCACGGCCGCAGGACCGAAGGCCCCCCCTCCGCCGCCCCAGGTGATCAACAGCGTGCCGCCTGTGCCCCGGCCGGCGGGGGCTGTTTCTGCCGCAACGCCGGCCGCAGCGCCGGCTGCAGCCCCAGCCCCAGCCCCGGCGGCTGCCACTGCGTCACGTCCGGGCGCCCCCGGATCCAGCCAGGCCAGGACGGACGCGCCGCGCAGCTACGTCGTGCAGCTGGGCATCTTCACCTCGCCACAGAATGCGGAGGCGCTGCAACGCAAGCTGGCCGAGGCCGGAGTCGTGACCTCGACGGAAACGCGGGTGCTGATCGGCCCGTTCCGCGACCGCGCCGAGGCCGATCGTTCGCTGGCAACCGTACAGCGGCTCGGACTGGGTGCCGTCGTGGTGACGGCGCGCCCTTGAGCGAGTACGGGCGCTCGCCGGCCAGGACACGCCGGGGTGGGCCCCGTTCTCAGGCCGGGAACACCCCGGTCGACAGGTAGCGGTCGCCGCGGTCGCAGACGATGGTCACCACAACCGATCCAGGCCTGCTCGCCGCCGTGGCCAGTGCGACATGCATCGCGCCTCCGGCGGAGATGCCCGCGAAGATGCCCTCCTCCGCCGCCATCCGCCGCGCCGTGCCCTCCGCCGCATGCTGGCTCACCGTCTCGACCCGGTCGATACGGCTGCGTTCGAAGATCGCCGGCAGATAGGCCTCGGGCCAGGCGCGGATGCCGGGGATCTGCGCCCCGTCGGCCGGCTGCACGCCGACGATCTCGATCGCCGGATTGCACGCCTTCAGGTAACGCGACACGCCCATGATCGTGCCGGTCGTGCCCATGCTGCTGACGAAGTGGGTGACGGTGCCTGCGGTGTCGCGCCAGATTTCCGGACCGGTCGATTCGAAATGCGCGAGCGGATTGTCCGGATTGCCGAACTGGTCGAGCACGATGCCGCGGCCCTGTGCCTGCATGTGCAGCGCGAGGTCGCGCGTTGCCTCCATTCCGCTGGCCTGTGGCGTGAGGATGATCTCCGCACCATAGGCACGCATCGTCTGCCGGCGCTCGATGCTGGCATTCTCGGGCATGACGAGGATCAGCCGGTAGCCGCGCATCGCCGCCACCATTGCCAGCGCGATGCCGGTGTTGCCACTGGTGCCTTCGATCAGCGTGTCGCCCGGACGGATTTGTCCGCGCGCCTCGGCGCCGCGGATCATCCACAGCGCCGGACGGTCCTTGACCGACCCCGCCGGGTTGTTGCCTTCGAGCTTGCCGAGCACGCGGCCACCGCCGGGCAGGGTCATCCGCTGCAGCTGGACGAGCGGCGTGTTGCCGACCGACTGCTCGAGGTCGAGCACGCCGATCATCGCCCTGCGCACGCGCTGGAGATGTCGCCCGACCGCACGCCGGTCCTGTTGAGCGACATCGTCACCGCGGCGTGGGCGCGCATCCGGTGCGGATGCACAGGGCGTGAGACCCGGCGGGCGCCGATGCGCGCGATCTCCGATGGCGGCAGCGTACCGGGCCCGCCCTCCAGGAGGGACCACGCGTGTTCCACCTGCCGCCGGAAATCGACCACGCCGGTTTCCTTCAGCAGCATCGTGATGCGCGCCTTGCGCTTGTCATCGCGCCGGCCCTGGCGGTTGCAGACGCGCAGGATCGCATCGAGATAGGTGAGCAGGTGCGCTGCCGGCAGGAACTCGCGCAGCACGTGGCCGATGATCGGGGTGCGCCCCGATGCGCCACCCACGACCACGGTGAAGCCGGGCCGACCGTCGTAGTCGAACACCGCCTTCAGGCCGATGTCATGCAGCCTCACCGAAGCGAGGTCCGCTGGCGAACCCGACAGCGCGATCGTGAACGTGCGCGGCAGCGAGGCGAACTCGGGCCGCCGCGTCAACCACTGGCCGATGACCTCTGCGCACACCTGCGGGTCGAGCACTTGGTCGAGCACCTTGTCGGGCGCGACGCCGGCGAAAGGGTCGATCCGTTGCCGGACGATGCTTCGATCGAGGGTGTCGTATGGATACATGGCACGGATCGCCTGGCCGTCTGGCCAGGCCGCTGTTTCTGGGAGTCGCGATTCTCGCGGCACGACGACATGCAGAGAACGAATATACTTTGCTATCGTTATGAAGTTATCAACATATAGAGCAGCCTCATGAATTTCCAGCAACTGCGCACGGTGCGCGAGGCCGTGCGCCACGGCTTCAACCTGACGGCCACGGCCGCAGCCCTGTTCACATCGCAACCGGGCGTGAGCCGCCAGATAAGAGAACTCGAGCAGGAGATCGGCGTCGAGATCTTCCAGCGTTACGGCAAGCGCCTGCTGGGCCTGACCGCCGCGGGAGAGACCGTGCTGGAGATCATCCACCGCCTGCTGCACGAGGCGGAGAACCTCAAGCGCGCCGCGGAAGAACATTCCAACCAGCGCGGCGGGCATCTGATTGTCGCCACCACCCATACCCAGGCGCGTTACGTGCTGCCGAAGGTGATCGGCGCGTTCAAGCGCGAGCTCCCGGACGTGAAGCTGGCGCTGCAGCAGTCGCGCCCCGAAGAGATCGCCGCGCAACTGCTCGACGGCCGGGCGGACATCGGCATCGCGACCGAATCGCTGCTCGACCATCCGGAGCTGGTCGTGATGCCCGGGTACGAGTGGAGCCATGTCGTCGTGGTGCCGGACGGACATGCGCTGCTCTCCGGGCCACCGCTGACGCTGGAATCGCTGTCTGCCTGGCCACTGATCACCTACGACCCCGGCTTCACCGGCCGGCCGCACATCGATGCGGCCTTTGCGCAGGCCAAGCTGCGCCCGGAGATCGCACTGACCGCGCTCGACTCCGACGTGATCAAGACCTATGTCGAACTGGGACTGGGCGCGGGCATCGTCGCATCGATGGCCTTCGACGCGCGCCGCGATGCCGGCCTGCGCGCGCTCGAGGCCGGTCACCTGTTCGCGCCGAACATGACGCGCGTGGCCCTGCGCAAGGGCACCTACCTGCGCACCTTCATGCTGACCTTCCTCGAGCGGTTCGCGAGCCATCTCACCCCCGCATACGTGCGCCAGGCGATGGCCGCCGACCTGGCGCCGATGCGCCCGGCCAGGGGCTGAGCAGCAGCGGTTGCATTGCCGCATACTTGTGCACACCCGCATCGAGAGGATCGACGCCTTGGACAAACGACAGCCCGCATCCACCGCCTCGGCCAGCCGCTGCAGCCGCTGCAGCCTCGGCGGCTCCGGCCGTACGTATGGCCACATGCACGGCCGCACGGCCATCGCGCTCGCGGCGAGCATCGGTGCCCTCGCCTGGCCGTTTGCCGCAACGCATGCGCAGCCCGCCGCGGCCTACCCGTCGAAGCCGGTGCGCATCATCGTGTCCTTCGCACCGGGGGGCGCGAACGACGTCGTGGTCCGGCTGGTCGGCAACAAGCTGTCGGAACTCTGGACCCAGCCGGTGGTGGTCGAGAACCGACCTGGCGCCGGTGCCACTCTGGGGATGGAACTGGTCGCCCGCGCGGCACCCGACGGCTACACGCTGGGTGCCGGCAACCAGTCGAGCCTGGTGATCGGCCCGTTGCTCTATACGAAGGCCGCCTACAACCCGTTGAAAGACCTCACCCTGATCGGCAGCACCGCGCTCACCGCCTACGTGGTCGCGGTGAATCCGGGGGTGCCGGTGAAGTCGGTGCAGGACCTGATCCGGCTTGCACGGGCGAAACCGGGCTTTCTGTCCTACGGCACGGCCGGCGCGGGCACCATCTCGCACATCGCGACCGAGATGCTGCTCGGTGCGACCGGCACCCGCATCGTGCATGTGCCCTACAAGGGCGCAGGCCCCTACCTGAACGCGCTGGTCGCTGGCGAGATCGATGTCGCGCTGGTCGCTTTGCCGGCAGCCGAGAGCCTGGTGCGCGCCAATCGCCTGCGACTGATCGCAGCGGCGGGTACGCAGCGCGCGGCCGCGGCACCCGAACTGCCGACGATCATCGAGTCGGGCGTGAAGATTTCGCCGGTGGAGGGGCGCTACGGTCTGGTCGGGCCGGCAGGCCTCGCGCGCGATCTGGTCACGCGCATCAATACGTCGATCGGCCAGTCCCTGGCGGCGCCGGACCTGCGCAAGCGGCTGGTCGCCGGGGGTTTCGAACCGCTGGCCGACAGCCCGGAACAATACGCGGCGTCGGTACGCCTGGAGATCGAGACGTTCAGCCGCATCATCCGCGAGCACGGGATCCGGCCGGAGGGCTGACCTGAGGGGTGGCCTGGGTGGGCTGAGTGCTCGCCGGGGCGGCCGGATCACGCGCCGCGCCGTCCATCGTCGCGACCCGTTGCGAAAGTTCCGCCAGGCGCGCCTCCTGCAACATCGCGCGTGCTTCCAGCCCGGCGATCGCCTGCACCGTCGGATCATCCAGGTCGCGGGTGAGCGCATAAGCGGCGAACCCCCCGTCCGGGCTGGCGCTGTCTGCCGGGATCACGCGCGCGGGGATGCCGACCGCGGTGGCCATCGGCGGCACCTCATGCACCACCACCGCATTGGAGCCGATCTTCGCGCCGCGTCCGATCAGGATCGGCCCGAGGATCTTCGCACCGGCCCCGACGATCACACCGGCCTCGAGCGTCGGATGACGCTTGCCCTGCTCCCAGGACGTGCCACCCAGCGTCACGCCATGGTAGAGCGTGCAGTCGTCTCCGATCTGCGCGGTCTCGCCGATTACCACGCCCATGCCATGGTCGATGAAGAAACGGCGGCCGATGGCTGCGGCCGGGTGGATCTCGATCCCGGTCAGTGCGCGCGAGATGTAGGCGAGCATGCGCGCGAGCCAGCGCAACCGCCACTGCCACAACCGGTACGCCGCACGATGCAGCATCACCGCGTGCAGGCCGGGATAGCAGGTCAGGACCTCCCAGGTCGTACGGGCCGCCGGGTCGCGCTCGAAGATGACCGCGATGTCTTCACGCAGGTGTCGGAACATGTGGGATCACGGGCGCCTTGCGCAGGGCCGTTGATTGTATCCTCGAGCCACGCGCGCGATGCCCGCCCGGCATCCGCCCTGCCCGGGGATCGATCGCATGGCCCAGCAACGTTTCCAGCAGCTCGCCCACTGGGGCGCCTACACGGCAGTCGTCGAAGACGGCCGCTTCCTGCGCGCCGAACCCTTCTTCCGCGACGCGCATCCGTCGCCGATGCTCGAGGCGCTGCCGGAAATCGTTTACTCGGACCGCCGCGTGCAGTGCCCGTCGGTACGCGAAGGCTGGCTGTCCCGGCGCGACCGCAGTCGCAGCGGCCACGAGCGCTACGTCGAGGTCGACTGGGATACCGCCATCGGCCTGGTCGCCGGCGAACTCGCCCGGGTACGTGCCGAGCACGGGCACCAGGCGGTGTTCGGCGGCAGCTACGGCTGGTCGTCGGCAGGCCGCTTCCATCACGCGCGATCCCAGGTGCGGCGCTTCCTGTATTCCGGCGGTGGTTCGGTCGACCAGCTGGGCAACTATTCCTGGGGCTGTGCGCAGTTCTTCCTGCCCCATGTCATCGGCACCTTCGCACCGGTCACCGGGCGCGTTACCGACTGGAACTCGATCATCGGCCACACGAAGCTGATGATCGCCTTCGGCGGCCTCGGGCTGAAGAACGCACAGGTCGCATCGGGCGGACCCGGCGAACACACGCTCGAGACCTGGCTGCACAAGGCGAAGGCTGCCGGCATCGCGTTCGTGGTGGTCAGCCCGACCCGCAGCGATGCGCCCGCCTTCCTCGGCGCGCGCTGGATCCCGATCCGTCCGAACACCGATGCCGCGCTGATGATGGGCATGGCGCACGAACTGGTGTCCCGGAACACCCACGACCGCGAATTCCTCGCGCACTGCTGCACGGGCTACGATCGCTTCGAGGCCTACCTGACCGGGCGCAGCGACGGGCTGGCCAAGTCGCCGGAATGGGCTGAATCGATCTGCGGCGTGCCGGCCCACGAGATCCGTGCACTCGCCCGCCAGTTCGAGGGCGTGCGTTCGATGCTCACGCTCACCTGGTCGCTGCAGCGCGCGCATCGCGGCGAGCAGCCCTACTGGATGGCGATCACGCTCGCCTCGATGCTCGGCCAGGTGGGGCTGCCGGGCGGCGGCTTCGCGTTCGGCCATGGGTCGATCCAGGGTGTGGGCGTCCCGCGCGATCCGCGTTCGGCCTCGCCCGAGCTGCCGCTGGGCCGCAACCCGATCGGGCGCCACTCGATTCCGGTCGCGCGGCATACCGACCTGCTGGAAAACCCCGGTGGCACCTACGATTTCAACGGCGAACGCAAGACCTATCCCGATATCCGGATGATCTACTGGGCCGGCGGCAATCCGTTCCACCACCACCAGGACCTGAACCGGATGCGTCGCGCATGGCAGCGTCCGGAAACCATCGTCGTGCACGAAACCCACTGGACGCCGACGGCCAAGCACGCCGATATCGTGCTGCCAGCCACCACCGCGCTCGAGCGCAACGACATCGGCGGCGCGTCGCGCGATCGCTACATCATCGCGATGCAGCAGGCGATCGCCCCGCGCCACCAGGCGCGCGACGACTTCGACATCTTCCGCGAACTCGCTGCGCGCAACGGCCACGAGGACGCGTACACCGAGGGCCGCGATGCCCAAGGCTGGATCCGCCTGATGTACGAACGCACGCGCGAGGCCAATGCGAAGATCGGCGCCGAGCAGCCCGCCTTCGACCACTGGTGGCACACCGGCTGGTATGAAGTGCCGCCACCGGCCAGGGACTTCGTGCTGTTCGAAGCGTTCCGCGCCGATCCGGCGGCCAACCCCCTGTCCACCCCGTCGGGCCGCATCGAGATCACCTCCGAGCGCATCGCCAGCTTCGGGTATGACGACTGCCCGCCGCATCCGACCTGGCTGGCGCCGGTGGAATGGCTGGGCGCGCCCGGCAGCACGAAGCATCCGCTGCACCTGGTGACCAACCAGCCGGTGGACAAGCTGCACAGCCAGGCCGACTTCGGGCCGGTCGCGCGCGCCAAACGCATCGCCGGCCGCGAGCCGATACACATGAATCCCGCCGATGCACAGGCCCGCGGCCTGCATCATGGCGAGGCGGTACGCGTGTTCAACGACCGCGGCGCCTGCCTGGCCTCGGTCGTACCCGACGACGGCGTGATCCGAGGCGCCGCGATCATGGCGACCGGCGGCTGGTACGACCCGCAGGATGCCGGCTCGTCCCCGCTCGAGCTGCGCGGCAATCCGAACGTGCTGGCACCCGACCTGGGCACCTCGAAGCTCGCACAGGGGTCCAGCGCGCTGTCGATCCTGGTCGAGGTGGAAGCCTGGGCCGAGCCCACCGCGTAACGTACTGTCGCGCCTTTTGCCCTGCTGCCCTTGCCGGGTGATGGCTTGTCGCCGGCGTTCGCGGATGCTGGCCGGGAGGCGATGCGCGACGAGATCTTCCGTGATCGCGGTTGACGCCAACATTCTGGTGCAGGCGCCGGGGCGGCTGACTCCGGCGGGGAATTTCAGGGCCGCCTGGGCGTGCCAGCGGTCGAATTGCGCGGCGTAACCGTCAGGACCAGGCTACCACCGCTGATCGGGCCGCCTTGGACCAGTTCGACCGTTGCAGTGCGGTCCTGTTTGGTAAACACCAGCAGACTGGTCTTGCCACGCACCGACGAGATCAGGGTCCAGCCTTGCGCCGGGTAGCTCTCGACGAAGAAGCGAAAGGCGGCCTCTACATCGCGCTCCGTATCGGCCACCACGCGGCCTACCCACTGGTCGCCTGAGCCGATGATCAGGGATCTCTCGAGCCTGAAAGTAGTGCCTGGCGGCAGAGTCGACTGGCCTACCGCCTCGGTGGCCGAGCTTGTCCTGTCGCTCGTCGAACCCGCAGTGGTCGGCGGCGGCGTAGCCGCACAGCCCGACAGCAACCCGACGCAAAGCACCGTGGAAAAAAGCGTCTTCATGCCACTCCTTTCGCAACGTATAAGGCGATCAGCCTCGCTGTTGCAAACCGCTCATACAACGCTGGCCACGCGAATAGTACTTTCAAACGCCCCTCCGGCCGCGGCCTCGAGGACGCAAGCGTCACGCCGACGCGCTGCACGAGCAGCCAGGGCCCCGGCGCCTGCAGTTCATCCACGCCCGATGATCTTGCCGCCCGGGCTTCGGCTTGCCGGCCCTTCGTTTGTTGCGGATACCCGCCACGAGGCGGAACGCCTCACGATACTGCGCCTGGCCGGCCGGTCGCGTAACGTGCGGTCGCGCAACCTGCTTGACGCCTAGCCCGTGCACTGACTATCGTGCTCGACTCCGTGTTCGAAGGGACATCACCATGTCTGCAGTCCTCGCACCGCGCCGGGACATCAACATCGCCGACCTCGAAGCGACGATGCGTGCGCATGTCGGCAGGCACGCCGGGAAGATCCCCGACTGGGACGCATTCCCGGCCAGCCGTGGCTTTCCGGAACTCGACCGCGCCCAGATACGCTTCATCGGCGCTGGCGGCTCGCCGAAGGTCGGCGACCCGAACACGCTGCCGGCGAACCATTTCACGCTGAGCATGGTCCACCAGCCGATCGGCAAGTATGCGGTGCTGCATGCGCACGAGATCGAGGAAGCCTTCCTCGTGCTCTCGGGCGTGCTCACCGCCACCTGGGAGTACGACGGCGAGATCATCGAAGCCCGGCTCGGTCCCAAGGACATGGTGCTTCACATGGCCGATCGTCCGCACGGGTTCCGCAACGATGGCTACGAACCGGTCCTGGTTTCCATCATGCTCGGCAAGGGCAAGCCCGAGATGCCGCGCTACCTGTTCCATCCCAGGACCCACGGCAGCGAGTTGTCCGCGCGCTACGGAGCCGCACCCGGGAACACCCATCAGCTCGATTTCCACAGCGACGACCCTCGTCATCGCGAGTTCGCGCGCCATGTGGTCCGCTACAGCCAGCAGCGCCCGCAATGGAACGCGGCCGGCTTCGCCCGTCTGGCGTATGTCGGCGAGGGCGGCGCGCCTGCGGGCACCTACCGCAAGGACCTGATCCGGCTGCCCCGGGGACACGGCGTGCAAGCCTACGTCCGCGAGGTCGAGGATGCCTACCTCGTGCTGGAGGGCGTGGTCACCGTCGGCTGGGAAGAAGACGGCCGGACGGTCGAGCAGCGTCTCGGCCCCAGGGATGTGATGCTGAATCCCGCCGGTCGCCGGCACTGGTTCCGCAACGATGGCTTCGCAGATGTCGAGTTCATGATGGTGGTCGGCACGCCCAGCCCGGAAGATGTCCACTTCGTCGCAGCCTCATGATGACCCACATGCCTGTTTCATTCGCTTCGGCCCTGCGCACCCCTGCCCGGGCCTCGTCCTTCACGCCGGCCACCCTCGCCGCAGCACTGGCCGCCGTCGCGCTCGGTGCCGCGCCGTTGCATGCGCAGCAAGCATGGCCGTCGAAGCCGGTCACGCTGGTGATCACCGTCTCCCCCGGCGGCTCGATCGACAACATCGCCCGTTTCGTCGGCGACGAACTGGCACGCAGCATCGGCCAGCCGGTGCTGATCGAGAACCGTCCGGGCGCTGCCGGCAGCATCGCCGCCGGCGTGGTTGCCCGCGCCGCCCCCGACGGCCACACCTACCTGGTCAGCGGGGCGAATACCCTCACCCTGACGCCGTTCATGCAGAAGAAGGGCGACAACTGGGTCGATCCCCTCAAGTCGTTCGTGCCGGTGACCACCACGGCGCGCACGAACTATGTGCTGGTGGTGGGCCCGCATGTGAAGGCGACGACGGTGGAAGAGTTCATCGCCTTCGCCCGCGCCCAATCCGGCAAGCTCAGCTTCGGATCCTCCGGCAGCGGCAGCCTGATCCATCTCGCCACCGTGATCTTCAACGACGCCATCGGCGCGCAGGCGACCCATGTACCGTACAAGGGCCTGGCCCCGGCGGTGCAGGACCTGATGTCCGGCCGCATCGATTACCTGTTCGACTCGGCCACGACCGTCGAGCAGGTCAGAGGGGGACGGCTGCGGGCACTGGCAGTGATCGGGCCGCAGTCCCTGCCTGCGCTGCCCGAGTTGCGCGCCCTGTCCACGCACGGGGTCAAGGGCATGGAAGTGGTCAGCGGCTGGCATGGCTGGTTCGCCCCGGCCGGCACGCCGATGGAGATCGTCAACCGCGTCAGCGCCGAGGTCGGCAGGATCATCGCCCTGCCGAAGGTGCGCGAACGCATCCTGTCCCAGGGCGCCGAACCCATGGCAATGGGTGCCGAGGCGTTCCGGCAGCGCGTGAACGAGGACATCCAGCGCTTCGAGCCGATCCTGAAGAAACTGGGCCTGGCCGCCTTCTGAGGGCGCTCGATGCGTGCCTGACCCGGGTTGGCGATCGCCTCGTTCCGGCAGCCTGCCGGCTCAGGGGTCGCGCGACCAGCGGAACACCCGGCCCGGCTCGCCGGCACGAGCCTGGAACGGTCCGGCAACGACGACCCCGGGGATGCAGGCGAGTTCACCACCGATGCGCAGCAACGGCCAGCCTTCACGCTCCCACGGCGGCACGGCTGATTCCTGCCAGATGTTCTTCAGCGTGCGTCGCATCGCCGGCTCACCGAGCATCATGCGCGGTGCCGTGCCCCCCTCCAGCATGCGCGCGCCGATCGTCAGCACCGCGCCGCGCAGCAGGCGACGGGCGATACCGGCCCCGATCGCCGCCTCGGAAACCAGCGTGCCGCCGAGGGCAGGCAATGCCATCCGCGCGCGGCGATTCCATGCTGCCGTGCCATCGAGCGCATGATCCGAAGGCAACACACCCGGCGCCAGGCACGATCCGGCAGCCGGAGCAGCCAAGGCAGCCGCTGCGACCAGGTACAGCCGATCACGGTAGCGGCGCAGCGTCACCGGACCGAAGCTGATCGCCACCGTACGCGCGGCACCCGCAACCAGCGCCTGGCGCAACGCTTCGCCAAGCCTGCGTTCGGACGGCATGTCGATCCCCTGCAGGCGCAGCCATGCACGCAGCACCTCGCCCGCCCGCGCCTCGCCGATTGCCGCCAGATGCGGCACCGACACGCCCGCCCGCGCATGGGGAGCGCTGCCGGGCCCGCCCGCGAGTGCATCGCGCAGATCCTGCGCCGCGATCGACTCGACCAGCCGCGCCGACTGCGCCAGCAAGCGGCCGCTGCGCGCCAGCCCGGCTCGGGCCGAAGGAAACCGGCGCTCGAGCAACGGCAGCACCGCATGGCGGATGAAATTGCGGTCGAACCGGGTGTCGGCATTGCTCTCGTCCTCGACCCAGTCGAGCGCCTGCTGCCGCGCACAGTCGGCCAGCAGGTCACGTGGCAGATCGAGCAGTGGGCGCAGCAGGCGGGGCCGTGCCGCGCTCTCCATCGGCATGGCGGACAAGCCGCGCAACCCGGCACCGCGCAGCAACTGGAGCAGGACGGTCTCCGCCTGGTCGTCCCGGTGGTGCGCAAGCGCGATGCAGTCCACCCGCATCGCAGCGAATACCTGCTGGCGCTGCAGGCGCGCCGAGGCCTCGATGCCCAGGCCCGTGCGCGGCACCTGCACCTTGCGCACCGACAGCGGAACCCCCAGCCGCCCGCAGACCGTGCGGCAGAACGAAGCCCAGCGTCCTGCGTTCGGGCTCAACCCATGGTGCACATGGACGGCCGACAGGCGACAGCGACCTTCGACGGCCAGCGCATGCAGCGCATGCAGCAGCACGATCGAGTCGAGCCCGCCCGACAGCCCGATGCAGACCGACGGCGGACCTGCCGGCTCGGCCCGCAGCGACGCCTGCCCGAGTGCATGCGCAACGGCCGCATGCACGCGCGCCACCGGATCATCAGCCGACTTCGACCTCGCGGAATTTGCCATAGCCCATCAGACGGTCGAAGCGCCGTTCGAGCAACTGCTCGACGGGCTTGCCACGCACGCCCTTCATCGCATCGGACAGCGCCCGCTTCATCGTGGTCATCATCTGCCCGGGATCGCGATGTGCGCCCCCGGGCGGCTCGGTGACGATGCGGTCCACCAGGCCGAGCGTCTTCAGGCGCGCCGCAGTGATGCCCAGCACCGCTGCTGCATCGGGTGCCTTGTCAGCGCTCTTCCAGAGGATCGACGCGCCGCCTTCCGGCGAGATCACCGAGAAGGTCGAATACTCGAGCATCAGCAGCACGTCGCCCACCGAGATCGCCAGTGCGCCACCCGAGCCGCCCTCGCCGATCACCGTACAGACGATCGGGACATTCAGCCTCGCCATCTCGAACAGGTTGCGGCCGATCGCTTCGGACTGTCCGCGCTCTTCCGCGCCGACGCCCGGATAGGCGCCGGGCGTGTCGATGAAGGTGAACACCGGCAGCACGAAACGCTCGGCCAGGCGCATCAGGCGCAAGGCCTTGCGGTAGCCCTCCGGCCGCGGCATGCCGAAGTTGCGCAGGATCTTCTCCCGCGTGTCGCGCCCTTTCTGGTGGCCGATCACCATGCACGACTGGCCATCGAAACGGGCGA
>JBILGF010000181.1:0-6709 GCA_044351195.1 Burkholderiales bacterium | reverse complement strand
GCCCGGAAGGATACGGATGTAGTGCATCCGCATCTTTCCGGAGATGTGCGACAACACCACATGTCCGTTCTCGAGCTTTACCCGGAACGTTGCATTGGGCAGCGTCTCGAGGACTTCGCCCTGCATCTGAATCGTTTCTTCCTTCGCCATCCGGTCGGAGCGCCTGTCTTTGGATTTCGTTTGCTTGCGGCTGTTACGGGCGTGTCGGGAACATCCCGCCACCCTTGAGGTTGGCCTTCTTGAGCAGGCTGTCGTACTGGTGCGTCATCATGTAGGCCTGCACCTGCTGCATGAAGTCCATCGTGACGACGACGATGATCAGCAGGCTGGTGCCACCGAAGTAGAACGGCACGTTGAACCGCACGATCAGGAACTCGGGGATCAGGCACACCACGGTGATGTAGATCGCGCCGATCAGCGTGAGACGGGTGGTGATGTCGCCGATGTAGCGGGCAGTCTGTTCACCTGGCCGGATTCCCGGGACGAAGGCGCCGCTCTTCTTGAGGTTGTCCGCCGTCTCCTTCGGGTTGTACATGAGGGCGGTATAGAAGAAGCAGAAGAAGATGATCGCGGCGGCATAGAGCAGCACATAGACCGGCTGCCCGGGATGCAGCATGCCGGAGAGATCCTTCAGCCAGTTCATGCCCTCGCCGGAGCCGAACCAACCCGAGATGGTCGCCGGAAACAGGATGATCGACGACGCGAAGATCGGCGGGATGACCCCGGCCATGTTCAGCTTCAGCGGCAGGTGCGAGGTCTGGCCACCATAGACCTTGCGCCCGACCTGGCGTTTCGCGTAGTTGACCAGGATCTTGCGCTGGCCCCGCTCGACGAACACCACGAAGAAGGTGATGCCGATGGCCAGCACCATCAGGATCGCCACGAACGCGATCGAGAACGATCCGGTACGGGCCAGTTCGAGCGTACCGGCGATGGCCTGGGGCAGACCGGCCACGATGCCGGCAAAGATGATCAGCGAGATACCGTTGCCGATGCCGCGCTCGGTAATCTGCTCGCCCAGCCACATCAGGAACATGGTGCCCGCAACCAGGGTAACCACCGTCACGAACATGAACATCGGGCCGGGAGCGATCACCAGCCCGGGTTGCGCCTGCAAGGCGACCGAAATGCCCATCGCCTGGAAGAAGGCGAGCACCGCGGTGCCATAGCGGGTGTACTGGGTGATCTTGCGGCGTCCGGCTTCGCCTTCCTTCTTGAGCGCCTCGAGATGCGGCGACACCACGGTCATCAGCTGCATGATGATCGAGGCGGAGATGTACGGCATGATGCCGAGCGCGAAGATCGAGAAACGCGACAGCGCGCCGCCGGAGAACATGTTGAACATGTCCAGGATACCGCCGCGCTGCTGGTTGAACAGCTGGGCCAGCTGGTCGGGATCGATGCCCGGCACCGGCACATGCGTGCCGATCCGGTATACGACCAGCGCGCCAAGCAGGAACAGGAGACGCCGTTTCAGGTCTCCCATCTTGCCGCCGCCGATTGCCGATGCTGCAGTAGCCACTGTCTGTCCCTTGTAGATCGCCTGGGGGGCGGAGCCTGCCTGGTGTCCGCCCGGATGCCGCAACCAACTATGCCGATGCAGGTGCCTCGACTTCCACTTCCGGCAGGATGACCGTGCCGCCGAGCGACTCGATCGCCAGCCGTGCGCCCTTGGTCACGCCCAGCCCGGACACGGAGATCTTCTTTTCGAGCTTGCCGCAGAGGAATACCTTGGCCCGCTTCGCCGTCGACGGTACCAGCCGTGCCGCAACCAGCGCGGCGAAATCGATGACTTCAGCATCGATCTGCGCGAGGTCACCCAGGCGCACCTGCGCCACGGCGTACGGGTGAAGCGGCGTGAAGCCACGCTTCGGAAGCCGGCGCTGGAAGGGCATCTGGCCGCCCTCGAAACCGACCTTGTGAAAGCCACCCGAGCGCGACTTCTGCCCCTTGTGGCCACGGCCGGCAGTCTTGCCGGTACCACTGCCGATACCGCGCCCGACGCGCTTGCGTTCGGATTTGGAGCCGACTCCCGGGCTCAATTCATTCAGGCGCATGGTCTCAGCCCTCGCACTTCAAAAGATACGACACCTTGTTGATCATCCCGCGCACCGCCGGGGTGTCCTCGACTTCCACGGTATGCTGCCGGCGTTTCAGGCCCAGCCCGCGCACGCAGGCGCGATGCGACTCGCGCGTGCCGATCACGCTCTTGACCAGCGTGACCTTGATTTTCTTTGCTGTCGTCGACATGGCAGTACTTTCGCTTCTATCAGGCGCCGGTGACTTCGGCGACCGTCTTGCCGCGCTTGGCGGCGATCTCGGACGGGGTATTCATCGAGGCAAGCCCGTTGAGGGTGGCACGCACGACGTTGTACGGGTTGGTCGAACCAAGGCACTTGGCAAGCACGTTGGTCACGCCCATCACCTCGAAGATCGCGCGCATCGGACCACCGGCAATGATGCCGGTACCGTCGGATGCCGGCAGCATGAGGACCACCGACGCGCCATGGCGCCCGACCACCGAGTGCTGCAGGGTACCGTTCTTCAGGCTGACCTTGACCAGCTTGCGCCGGGCTTCATCCATGGCCTTCTGCACGGCAACCGGCACTTCACGTGCCTTGCCCTTGCCCATGCCGATACCGCCGTCGCCATCGCCGACCACCGTGAGTGCCGCAAAGCCGAGGATCCGCCCGCCCTTGACCACCTTGGTCACGCGGTTGATCGCGATCATCTTCTCGCGCAGGCCCTCGGGATCGTCCTGCTTTTCCTGCCGGCGGTTGTCGCGCCGGTTGCTGTTTTGCGCCATTCGAGTCTCTCGCTTGGTCTTGAATCGGTCAGTGCTTCAGTGACGTTGCGCCTGGATGCGTGGTCAGAACTTCAGGCCGGCTTCGCGTGCCGCCTCGGCCACCGCCTTCACGCGACCGTGGTAGCGGAAGCCCGAACGGTCGAACGCAACCGCCTCGATGCCGAGTTCCTTCGCCTTTTCGGCGATCGACTTGCCGACCAGGCTGGCTGCAGCGATGGTCGCGGTCTTGGGGTTGGCGGCACGGATCGACTCGTCGAGCGTCGACGCAGTCGCCAGTACGCGATCGCCTGACGCGGCAATGACCTGCGCGTAGATGTGGTTGTTGGAACGGTGCACCGCGAGGCGCACGGCACGCGAGAGCGCGACCTTGCGACGGGTCTGCTTCGACCTGCGCAGGCGTGAGAGTTTGCGATCGAACATGGTGTCGGCCTCGCCTTATTTCTTCTTCGTTTCTTTGATCACGACGACTTCGTCGGAATAGCGCACACCCTTGCCCTTGTAGGGCTCCGGCGGACGATAGCTGCGCACTTCGGCAGCGACCTGCCCGACCACCTGCTTGTCGATACCCTTGATGAGGATCTCGGTCTGCGTGGGGGTGGCGACGGTGATGCCCTTGGGCATCTGGTGCACGACCGGATGCGAGAAGCCGAGGGTCAGGTTGAGCTTGTCGCCCTGCGCCTGCGCCCTGTAGCCGACGCCAACCAGCTGGAGCTTGCGCTCGAAGCCGCGGGTGACGCCCGTCACCATGTTGCTCACCAGCGCGCGCAGGGTCCCCGACATCGCGGCCGCCTGGGTCGAACCGTCGAGCACCCTGACGTGCAGCACGTCGCCTTGCTTCTCAACCGCCACGCCGCCGGTCACCGCCTGCTGCGCGGTACCCAGCGGGCCCTTGATGCTGATCGAGTCCGGCGCGATGGCGACTTCGACGCCAGCGGGCACCGGGACAGGAGACTTACCGATTCGAGACATTTGCCGACTCCGTCCGCTCTATCAGGGTCAGTGCACAACGCACAGGACTTCGCCGCCGATACCGTGCTGGCGCGCCTGGCGGTCGGTCATCACGCCCTTGGACGTGGACACGATCGCAACCCCGAGGTTGTTCATCACGCGCGGCAGGTCGTGGGTGCCGCGATATACGCGCAACCCAGGCCGGCTCACCCGCTCGATCTTCTCGATGACCGGCTCGCCTGCGTAGTAACGCAGCGCGATGTCGAGCACCGGCTTTCCGTCGTTCGGACGGACAGCGAAGTCTTCGATGTAGCCCTCGTCCTTCAACACCTTTGCAATCGACACCTTGATCTTGCTCGAAGGCATCTCGACAGACGTCTTGTCCGCCATCTGCGCGTTGCGAATGCGCGTCAGCATGTCGGCGATCGGATCACTCATGCTCATACGAAAGCTCCTACCAGCTTGCCTTGGTCACGCCCGGAACTTCTCCGCGCATGGCGATTTCACGAAGCTTGTTGCGGCCGAGGCCGAACTTGCTGTACACGCCGCGCGGACGCCCGGTCAGCGAGCACCGGTTGCGCACGCGGACCGGTGACGAGTCGCGCGGCAGGCGCTGCAACTTCTCGCGCGCGGCCATGCGCTCCTCGTCGGAGAGTTGCGGATCGCGCGCCTGCGCGTTCAGCTCCTTGCGCTTCGCAGCGAACTTCGCGACCGTGTCGATCCGCTTCTGGTTGCGATTGATCAGGGACTGCTTTGCCATCTCTTGGTCCTCAGTTCCGGAACGGAAATTGGAAGGCAGCCAGCAGCGCGCGCCCTTCCTCGTCGGTACGTGCAGTGGTCGTGATCGTGATGTTCATCCCGCGCACCGCATCGACCTTGTCGTAGTCGATCTCGGGGAAGATGATCTGCTCGCGCACGCCCATGTTGTAGTTGCCGCGACCGTCGAACGCCTTGCCGGAAATACCCCGGAAATCGCGGATACGGGGCATCGCGATGGACACCAGGCGGTCGAGGAATTCGTACATCCGCTCGCCGCGCAAGGTCACCATGCAGCCGATCGGATAACCCTCGCGGATCTTGAACCCGGCGATCGACTTGCGCGACTTGGTCGCCACCGGCTTCTGGCCGGCGATCTTCTGCATGTCGCCGATCGCATTCTCGAGGACCTTCTTGTCGGCGACGGCTTCGCCGACACCCATGTTCAGCGTGATCTTCAGGATCCGCGGAACCTGCATCAGCGTCTTGTAGCCGAATTTCGCAGTCAGGTCGGGAACGACTTTCTCGCGGTAGTGTTCTTTTAGCCGGGCCATTTTTCGCAAAACCTCTTCGGGGACGGATCACGCCGGGCACACGCGCCAGGCGGATCCCGTGGATCAGGCGCTAACCAGTTCGCCGTTGGACTTGTAGAACCGCACCTTGCGGCCGTCCTCCAGTACGCGGAAACCGACACGATCAGCCTTCTTCGTCGCAGGGTTGAAGACGGCGACGTTCGAGGCGTTGATCGGCATTTCCTTCTCGACGATGCCGCCGCTGCTGCCTTGCATCGGGTTTGGCTTCTGGTGCTTCTTGACGCGGTTGATGCCTTCGACGACGACGTGCTCGGCGAGCACCTTGAGCACGGTGCCCCGCTTGCCGCGATCGCGGCCCGTCAGCACAATGACGTCGTCACCTTTCTTGATCTTGTTCATCGCTGGGTCTCCTGACCGAACGTCCTAGATGACTTCCGGCGCGAGCGAGACGATCTTCATGAATCGCTCGGTGCGCAGTTCGCGGGTGACCGGTCCGAAGATGCGCGTCCCGATCGGCTCCAGTTTTGCATTCAGCAGCACGGCGGCATTCTTGTCGAAGCGCACGCGCGAACCATCCTGGCGGCGAACGCCATGGGCGGTGCGCACGACGACGGCGCTGTAGACCTCGCCCTTCTTCACCCGGCCGCGCGGCGCGGCATCCTTGATGCTGACCTTGATCACATCGCCGATGCCGGCATAACGCCGTTTCGAGCCACCGAGCACCTTGATGCACATCACTGACCGTGCACCGGTGTTGTCGGCCACGTCGAGGACCGACTGCATCTGGATCATCTTCTTCTCCTGTCCGACCGGCCACCTGGGCAACCGGGGATTCGCGAGGCCCGCGAGACGCTGTCCGCGCGGGCGAAATCTGCCTGCCGAAGCACCGGACGCCGTGGGACGATCCGCCACTTCCTGTCTACCGATCTGATCCTGACGGCATCGGGCCCTGGCCCCCTGCCGATCTGCTCCAACTTTTACCGCGGGACGCGCCGGCTTTCGCCTGCTGCCACTACACCGGCCGGCTTGCGCCAGGCCGTGTCGGCCACCTCGCGGTCAGTCTTGGACCCCGCCCTGCGGGGAGTACCGCCCGGCTCCGGAGGAAGTCGGCTGCGTGTCCGCTGCCGTCCGCCCCTGGCCCCTGCGGCGCATGCATGGCATGCACCGCGGTTGCCGGTCCCTGATACAGACCCGCAAGGCCCGAAATCAGGATAGCCATAAAGTATGCGCCGATTAACCGCCGTTGCCAAGCGATAAATCGCCTGGCGACGCCGGGGTGCTCAGGCCGTGCGGGCCTTCTCGACCAGCCGCTCGACCTTCCACGCCTTGGTCTTCGAGATCGGACGCGTCTCCGAGATCTCGACCAGGTCGCCCTCGGCGACCTCGTTGGTCTCGTCGTGTGCGTGATACTTCTTCGAACGGACCATCACCTTGCCATAGAGCGGGTGCTTGACCTTGCGCTCAACCAGCACGGTGACCGTCTTGTCCATCTTGTCGCTGACCACGCGTCCGGTGAGGACGCGTGCGGTCGACGCTTCGGCTTCGGTCATGGGAACTGTCCCTGGAATTGGTTTCAGGCCTTGCCGGACGGCTTGGCGGCCGACCCGGTGCTGGCACGTTCGGTGGCAATCGTGCGCACGCGGGCGATGTCGCGCCGGACCTTGCG
>JBILGF010000180.1:0-6736 GCA_044351195.1 Burkholderiales bacterium | reverse complement strand
CCGTGGCCGGGACCACGACCCGGCCACGGTATACTCGCGTGCATCCAGCAGTCGTACGCTCATCCCGGATCCACGCCACCATGTCTACCCTCATCTGCGGCTCGATCGCCTTCGACACCATCATGGTGTTCCATGACCGGTTCAGGAACCATATCCTGCCCGAGAAGATCCACATCCTGAACGTCGCCTTCCTGGTGCCCGACATGCGGCGCGAGTTCGGTGGCTGCGCCGGAAACATCGCATACACGCTCAGGATGCTCGGCTCCGAACCGACGATCATGGCCACGGTCGGAGACGATGCCGCGCCCTACCTGGCCCGGCTGGACGCCCTCGGTCTGTCGCGCCGTCATGTGCGCGAGGTGCCCGACAGCTTCACCGCCCAGGCCTTCATCACCACCGACCTCGACGACAACCAGATCACCGCCTTCCACCCCGGCGCGATGAACCATTCGCACCTGAACACGGTGTCGGAGGCCGTCGGCACCACGCTCGGCATCGTCTCGCCCGACGGGCGTGACGGCATGATCCAGCATGCGCAGCAGTTCGCCGAAGCCGGCATCCCGTTCATCTTCGACCCGGGCCAAGGGCTGCCGATGTTCGACGGCGCAGACCTGATGCGCTTCATCGACGCAGCCACCTACGTGACGGTCAACGACTACGAGGCCCAGTTGCTGCAGGAGCGCACCGGCCAGACGATCGAGGCGCTGGCGACGAAGGTCAAGGCGCTGATCGTCACCCTGGGCGGCAACGGCTCGCAGATCCATGTCGACGGTCGACGCATCGACATCCCCGGCGTGAAGGCTGACGTGGTCGACCCCACCGGCTGCGGCGATGCCTATCGGGCAGGGCTGCTGCATGGCATTTCCTCGGGCATGGACTGGCCCACCACCGGTCGCCTGGCATCGCTGATCGGCGCGATCAAGATCGGTCAGCGCGGTGGACAGAACCACCGATTCACCCGCGACGAGATCGCGGTGCGCTACCGTGAGGCTTTCGGCAGCAGCCTGGATTGACCGGTTGCCGCCGCAGCAAACCTACGCAGGCAGGAGCATCGACATGAAGAAGATCGCAGGACTCGCCGTCGCACTGGCATCGGTACTGGTACTTTCGGCCTGCGCGCCAGGCCAGGGTGCCAATACTTATTCGCGCAACCAGGCACGTACCGAGCAGAGCGTACGCATGGGTACGGTGGAAGGCGTGCGTACCGTTCGCCTCGAAGGCACGCGCACGCCGATCGGCACGGTCGCGGGCGGCGTGGTAGGTGGTGTCGCCGGCAGCACCATCGGTGGCGGGCGCGGCAGCACGATCGCGGCGGTGCTGGGCGCAGTCGCCGGCGGGCTGGCCGGCTCGGCGATCGAGGAAGGCGTGACCCGCAAGGATGGCATCGAAGTCACCGTGCGCCTGGACAACGGGAACATGATCGCCATCACCCAGGAAGCCGACGAGCAGTTCAAGCCTGGCGAACGCGTGCGCATTCTCTCCGGCGGTGGGGTCTCGCGCGTCACCCGCTGACCCGCAGACCGGATGGTCGGATGGTCGGATGGTCGGATGGCCAGATGATCGGATGACCGGCGCAGCGCGGGGCGCCGCCGTCCACGACTGGGTCAGTCGGCTTCCATCTGCGATTGCACCGGGCAGTCGATCGAGAAGCGCCTGCCGTCTTCCAGCCTGCATGCGGTGAGCTGGCGACCCCAGACGCATCCGGTATCCAGCCCGAGCACTCCCGGCCGCTCGACCAGTCCCAGCGCGGACCAGTGCCCGAACAGGATGGATGCCGGCATCGGCACCCGCAGGGGCGAGTCGAACCATGGCACCAGCCCGGCCGGCGCGCGGCCGAGGCTGCCCTTGTGGGTGAAGTCGAGGTTGCCGTCGGCGTCGACCAGCCGCATCCGGGTGAACACGTTCACCGCGAAGCGGGCGCGCGCATGCCCGACCAGGGCCGGATCCCAGGCGACCGGATCGTTCCCGTAAAGTTCGGCGAAGAAGTCGAGGTAGCCAGGGCCGGCCAGCCTCGCTTCCGTGTCGCGCGCCAGGGCCATCGCGTCTTCGAGCGACCACTGGGGCAGGATGCCCGCGTGCACCATCACATGCCCGCCCTCGGCGTGCAGCAGCGGTTGCCGGCGCAGCCAGCCCAGCAGTTCGTCTCGATCGGGCGCGTCGAGGACGTCGCCGAAGGTATCGCCGCCGCGCTTGCGCGTCATGCCCGAGGCCACCATCAGCAGGTGAATATCGTGGTTGCCGAGCACCGTCACTGCGCGCGGGCCGAGCGCCGCGACATGGCGCAGCACGGCCAGCGACTGGCTGCCCCGGTTCACCAGATCGCCGACCAGCCACAGGCGGTCGCGCGCTGCATCGAACCGGATCGAACCGAGCAGTTCCATCAGCGAGTCGTAGCAGCCCTGGATGTCTCCGATGGCATACGTTGGCATGGCGTGAATCTAGCATGCGCGCTGCTTGCCGGACATGTGCATGCCCTTGCACGCCCACCCTTGCATGACTGCCCGACGGTTGCGCCACCCGGGCATGACAAGCCCCGGAATCGCGGGTAGACTCGTTCGCAATAACGGAACGATACACAGATCAGGATCCCCTTCGCACAGGACCGCAGCCATGACCATGAAGCTCCGCCATATCGCCCTGTCCGTCCCCGATGTCCCCGCTGCCCAGAAATTCTTCGAAGAGGCCTTCGGCATGACCCACGCCGGCGACGCCCAGAACGGCGTGTATGTCACCGACGGCACCATCAACGTCGCGCTGCTCAACAAGCACGGCAAGGCCGAGGGCATCGACTCCAACGGCCCGTTCTACGGCGTGATGCACTTCGGCATGTGGGTCGACAACCTCGAGGAAGCCGAGAAGCAGGTCGAGCAGGCCGGCGGCACCTACCTGTACGGCCGGCCGACCGCCGCCAAGAAGAGCTTCTACGAGGTCAAGTACAAGGACCCGAACGGCATCGTCTTCGACGTCACCGCCAGCGGCTGGAAGGGCGCGGTGAAGGAAGTCAAGCCGGTCGAGTAACGCGCCGGCACGGCATCCCCGACCGTTCCAGGCCCGGCGCAGGCGCGTCGGGTCCGTCCAACCGATTCCCCGCAGGATTCTCCATGCTCTCGAAGAACGTCCCCGTGATCGTCGTCGGCGCCGGTCCGGCCGGCTGCTCGCTTGCCCTCTACCTCGCGCAGCATGACGTGAACACGCTGCTGATCGAGACCTTCACCGAGGCCAACTTCCTCGACCAGGCGCCGCGCACCGGCAGCATCCATCCGTCCACGCTCGAGATGTTCGCAGACCTCGGGCTGTACGAGCGCATCGAGCCGCGCGGCCTGATCGCACCGACCTTCCAGTTCTGGGACCGCCTGAGCGACAGCATGATCGCCGAGTTCGACCATGCCGTGCTGAAGGACGACACCCGGTTCCCGTTCGTGCTGCAGTGCGAGCGCATCAAGGTCGCCGAAGAGGCGATGAAGATGCTGCGCACGTATCCGAACGTGAAGATCCGGATGGGTACGACGCTGGAAGACATGGAACAGGACGCCGATGGCGTCACCGCGATCGTCACCAATGAAGGCGGCGAGACCGAGCGCATCCGCGGCTCGTTCATCATCAGCGGCGAAGGCGCGCGCAGCGTGGTGCGCAAGGCGTCGAACATCGCGTTCGAGGGCTATACCTATCCCGACCAGGTGCTGACCGTGTCGGTGGTGCACGACTTCGACAAGCTGCACGGATACTCGTACCGCAACTACCTGTCCGATCCCGACCAGTGGGCGAACCTGTTCAAGTGGGGCCAGCCCGAGCGCTGGCGGGTGCACTTCCCGACCAGCCTCGACGACGACCCCGAGATGCTGCTGTCCGACGAGTACTGCCAGAAGCAGCTGCAGAAGTTCCTGCCCAATTCGAAGCCGTACGACATCGTCTACCGCAAGCTGTACTCGAGCCACCAGCTGGTCGCAGACACGTTCAACGTCGGCCGTGCGCTGCTCGCCGGCGACTCCGCCCATGTGAACAGCCCGATCGGCGGCGTCGGCATGAACAGCGGCGTGCACGATTCGATCAACCTGGGCGAGAAGCTGGTCGGCATCCTCGATGGCAGCATGGACATGTCGGTGCTCGACCGCTACACGCGCCAGCGCAAGCACGTGGCGGTCAACCACGTGAAGACCATCACCGAGCGCAACAAGAAGCTGATCAACGAACGCGACCCGGAAGTGCGCAAGCGCAACCACGACATGCTGCACGACACCGCCGCCGATCCGAAGCTGGCGCGCGAGTACATCCTGCGCACCTCGCTGATGAAGAGCCTGGACGAAGTCGCCGCGATTCAGTGACCGTGACCGGACGGTGGCAGCGCCACCTGCCCGGGCGAGCGCGCGGAAATCCGGTCGGCGGTCTCGACCGCGATGCGCGCGAACTCGAGGATGCGTGGCCGGGTGAACCCGAGCGTGCGGCGCGAACCGACCAGCACGGCGGTGAGCGCCCCGGACCGGTCGACGATCGGCGCAGCGACACTGAACGACCCCGGAACGGTCTCGCCCTCGCTCACCGCATAGCCGCGCTCGCGCGTGGCCCGCACCGCCTTCAGGAAATCCGCCTCGGTGGTGATCGAGCGCAGCGTGTAGCGAGGCAGCCCGTGCATCGCGATCAGCGCGCGGATCCGCTCGTCAGGCAGGAACGCGGCGCGTACCTGGCCGCCCGCACCATAGTTGAGCGGGATGCGCGCCCCGGTAGGCACATGCAGCTCCGGATCGTCCACCGTCTCCACGGTGTCGACGATCAGCAGGTCGGTATCGTCCACCAGCCGCAGCGAGACGCTCGCCTCGAAGCGGGCCGCCAGCTCGCGCAACTGTGCGCGTGCCCAGCTCATGGTGTTCGAGTGGCGCCCCGCGAGCGCACCGATCTCGAACGCCTTGTAGCCGAGGCAGTAGCGCCGCGTGCGCGGGTCACGCCGCAGGTAGCACATGTCCTCGAGCGTCTTGATCGCGCGGTGCACCCGGCTCTTGTGCATGCCGAGTTCGCGCGCCACCTCGCTCACGCCCAGCTCGGGGCGGCTGTCCGAGAACAGGCTGAGGATCTGCAGGCCGCGGCGCAGGCCGGCAGACCGGTCGGCCGCGCGCGGGGCGCGTTGAGTTAGAGTCCGATCCAGTGTCCGTTCCATCAGCCGATTCTCCCACCACCGGCCGCGCGTCGCAGCCCGCCATCGCGCATTGGGCCGATTCTTGCTTTTTCACGCCTGTCCATCGCAAGGAGAGCGCCCCGATGCTTCAACCCATGACCTGCGGCCGGTTGCAGCCGACGCCCGAAGTCTTCGCCGTCCCGCGTGGCCACACGCACGGGCTGGCAACTCCCGCCCGCGACCATCGCTGCGCCGGTGGCAGCATCCTGTGGCGCGCCGCGGCAAGTGCCACCTGCATGTTCGTGGCCGTCGGCTTCGCGGATATCCGCCCGGCCGCCGCGCAGGGCTTCCCGATCAAGCCGGTGCGCGTCATCTCCCCCTTCGAGGCCGGCGGCAGCAACGATGGCGTGATCCGGCCGATCAGCCCGCGCATGGGCGAACTGCTCGGGCAGCCGGTGATCGTGGAGAACCGGCCGGGTGCCGGGGGCGTGGTCGGCAGTGAAGTGGTCGCTCGCGCCAACCCCGACGGCTACACGCTGCTGGTCGGCACCACCTCGACCCATGCGATCAATCCGAGCCTGCGCAAGCTGCCCTATGATGCCGAGCGGGATTTCGCACCGGTCGGGCTGATCGGCGTGTCGCCTTACGTGATGCTTGTGAATCCGTCGCTGCCCGCGAAGACGGTGAAGGAGATGATCGCACTGGCGCGCAAGAAACCGGGGGCGATCGAATACGGGTCCGGCGGCATCGGTACCCCGGGGCACCTTGCCGGGGCGGTGTTCGCCCGGATGACCAGCACCGAACTCGTCCACGTGCCGTACAAGTCGGGGGCCTCGTCGATCACCGACGCCGTGGCCGGGCGCATCTCGATGGTGTTCACGACCATGCTGGTGGCCGATTCGCTGATCGAATCGGGCCGGGTGCGGGCACTGGGCGTGACCACGCGCGCCCGGCTGCCGCGGTTCCCGAACCTGCCGACCGTGGACGAGTCCGGCCTGCCCGGCTACGAGTTCACGCTCTGGCTCGGCCTGATGGCGCCGGCGAAGACGCCCGAACAGGCCATCACCCGGCTGAGCGACGCACTGGCCGGCGCCCTGCGCGACAAGGCGACCCAGACCGTACTCGCCGGGCAGTCGGTCGAAGTGCTCCATGAGCCGCCGAAGACCTTCAGCGAACGCATCCGGCGCGACCTGGCCGCCTACTCAAAGGTGATCAGGGAGACCGGATTGAAAGTCGAGTGACGTGCGAGGCACGCCGGATTTCCGGCGTGCCTTCAGCGGGGCGACAGCCCGAGCATCGCCAGCATCGCGCGGCCCGCCGCACCGAACGGGTTGGCCGCCGTCTCGGCGATCTCGAAGTGATTGTAGCCCTCGACCACCTCGAACGTGACCGTCTTGCCGGCATCCTTCAGCGCCTGCGCGAAATCGCGCGACTGGCGCTGGAACTCGGGTGACTCGAAGGTGCCCACCAGCAGCGACACCGGCACCGTGATGCGGTCGAGGTGGCGCATCGGCGACAGCAGGTGCTCCATCTCGTCGGTGAACTTCACGTAGGCGCCGCGCTTGGACAGTCGTGGCCCGCGCAGGTCGTACATGCCGCTCTGGAGCACGTAGCCCTTGACGATGTCAG
>JBILGF010000179.1:0-6747 GCA_044351195.1 Burkholderiales bacterium | reverse complement strand
CTGTAGTTGCCCTTCCACGGGATGCCGCTGCCGCGGTCCAGTTCCAGGATCCACTCGGCGGCATTGTCGAGGAAGTAGCGGTCGTGGGTGACGCCGACCACGGTGCCGGGGAACTTGGACAGGAACTGCTCCAGCCAGTCGACGCTCTCGGCATCCAGGTGGTTGGTCGGCTCGTCGAGCAGCAGCATGTCGGGGCGCGACAGCAGCAGCCGGCACAGCGCGACGCGCCGCTTCTCGCCGCCGGACAGGGTGGCGATCTTCGCGTCCCAGGGCGGCAGGCGCAGCGCATCGGCGGCGATCTCGAGCTGGTGCTCGGCGCCGCCCGACCCGCCACCGCCGGCGATCAGCGCCTCGAGCGACGCCTGCTCCTCGGCGAGCTTGTCGAAATCGGCATCCGGTTCGGCGTAGGCCGCATAGACCTCTTCGAGGCGCTTCTTCGCACCCTCGAGGTCGCCCAGCCCGGATTCGACCGCCTGGCGCACCGTCTGCTCGGGATCGAGCTTCGGCTCCTGTTCGAGGAAGCCGATCTTGAGCCCGGCCGCCGGCGTGGCTTCGCCCTCGATCTCCTTGTCGAGGCCGGCCATGATCTTGAGCAGCGTCGACTTGCCGGACCCGTTCAGGCCGAGCACGCCGATCTTGGCGCCGGGAAAGAAGGACAGCGAGATGTTCTTGAGGATCTCGCGCTTGGGCGGGACGATCTTGCCCACCCCATGCATCGTGTAGACGTACTGAGCCATTGCATCGCAGCCGTGAATGTGGACGACCCCGATTGTCCCACGATACGCCGCGTGCGACGAAACCCCGGGTCGATCGCGACCCGGGGCCCGGCTGCGCGGTCAGTCGACGTGCTTGCCGGGTGTCCAGCCCTTGCCGGCCAGGTGCTTCTCGCCCACCTCGATCGGCTCTTCCTCGAGCGGCGTGGCCATCGAGTCGTTCCACCGGTTCATGAAGCCGAACAGCGACACGGTGGCTGCGATCTCGACGATCTGGCCTTCGCTCCAGTGCTGCTTCATCCGGTCCATCAGCTCGTCGGTGACGTCGTTGGGCTGGGACGCCGCGGCGATCGCGAAATCGAGCGCGACGCGCTCGGCTTCCGTGTACAGCGGGCTCGTGCGGAATTCCCAGATCGCATCGAACTTCGCTTCATCGACCCCGAGCCGGAGCGCCGCCCCGGCAGTGTGGGCCATTCAGTAGTTGCAGCCGTGCGCCTTGCTGGCCATGTAGGACACGAGCCGCTTGAACGATACCGGCACCTCGCCGTCCGGTGCCCAGATCGACGAGGCGAGTGCCGCCAGCGCCTTCAGGATCTCCGGCTTGCGCTGCAGGATCAGCGCGCTGTTGGGTACGAAACCGAGCGCCTTGCGGTAACGATCGAACGATTCCTCGAGCCCGGGGACCGACCCCATCGGCAACGGTGCGACACGCGACATGACTGCTCCTCCCTCGCTGGGTTCACGACGAACGGACCCGTACGCGCCAACCGGACTGCGCCTGCAGCGCCCGGTGGGCCACGCGTCCGGAAATCGATCAGGCCTTCGACACCTTGTCCTGCACGCGCTGGTCGAAACGCTCGACATTGACCACCACCCGGTCGTGCAGCCCGTCGCCGACGAGTTCCTTCTCGTCGCGCGCCTCGACCCGGAACGTGATCAGCCGTCCCTCGACCTTCACCACCTCGGCGGTGGCCACGACCTTCATGCCGACCGGGGTCGCCGCCACGTGGCGGATCTCGAGGCGGGTGCCCAGGCTCTGGTGGCCGGCGGGCAGGAAGTGCTCGGCCGCCTGCAGGGCGGCCGCCTCCATCAGGTTGACCAGCACCGGGGTTGCCAGCACCTCGACCTTGCCACTGCCGACGTGGGGCGCGGTATGCTCATGGGCGACCGTGACCTCGTGCCGGCCATGGCTGCCGACAGGAACGTTCAGTTCGAATGCCAAAGGGGATGCTCCCTGTGTCCCGCCGGCGGTTCGCGCCGACCCGGTCATCATGTTGATCGAAGCCGCATGTTATCCGAAGCCGGAGCGATGAGCCGACCGTGAACGATCCTCTGCCCCTGCCTGTGCCTGCCCTTGTCCCGGTTGCCGGCAACGGCAGCGAAACCGCGCCCACCGGC
This sequence comes from Burkholderiales bacterium, assembly GCA_044351195.1. Lineage (GTDB taxonomy): Bacteria > Pseudomonadota > Gammaproteobacteria > Burkholderiales > CAIKXV01 > CAIKXV01. The sequence goes on along the minus strand of JBILGF010000179.1, from coordinate 4,636 downwards.
ACCACCGCGGCCGCCACGGCCGCACCACGGCTCACGCCGAAGGCGATCGTGCGCCACCTCGACCTCGAGGTGATCGGGCAGGACGACGCGAAGAAGACCCTGGCCGTGGCGATCTACACCCACCAGCGCAAGCTCGAGGCCGCCCGGGCCCGTGCGACGCCGCTGGCGAAGAGCAACATCCTGCTGATCGGCCCCACGGGCACCGGCAAGACCCTGATGTGCGAGACCCTGGCACGGTTCCTCGGCCTGCCGTTCGTCACTGCAGACGCCACTGCGCTGGTGCAGACCCGCTATGTGAACGACGAGATCGAGGCGATCATGCAGCGCCTGCTCGACCATGCCGACGGCGACCTGGTGGCCGCCGGGCGCGGCATCGTGTTCATCGACGAGATCGACAAGCTCAAGGCGCGCGACGGCCAGCCGGCGGCGGTGTCCGGCGAATCGGTCCAGCATGCGCTGCTGCGCGTGATGGAAGGTTCTCTGGTGCGCCTGCGCGGCGACGATGGCCAGGCACCGGCACGCTACATCGACACCACCGGCATCCTGTTCATCTGCGGCGGCGCCTTCGTCGGCCTCGACGACATCATGGCGCAGAACAAGAGCTACGGCTTCATCTCGACCTCGGGCGAGGACGACCGCACGATTCTCGATCGGCTGAACGCGCGGGTGAAGCCGACCGACCTGATGCTGTTCGGCCTGATCCCGGAATTCACCGGCCGGCTGCCGGTGGTGGCCAGGCTGCACGATCTCGACCGCGCGGCGCTGGTGCGCATCATGACCGAGCCGCGCAACTCGCTGTACCGGCAATGCCAGGCCGTGTTCGAGGCCGAGGGGGTCGAACTGGTGATCGAGCCGCGGGTGTTCGAAGAGATCGCCGACCTCGCACTCGAATACCGCACCGGCGCACGCAGCCTGCGCGGCATCTTCGAGGAACTGGTGACCCCGATCCTCTACGTGGTGCCCGACCAGCCCGAGATCCGCAAGGTGGCCATTACCTCGCTGTTCACGGGGCCGTCGGTCACGCGCGGCAGCGTCGCCAGCGCCAGCTGAGCGGCAGGCCGCACCACCCCTGCTCCAGACAGGAAGCCGATCCGCCCTGCCGTACCGGGCAGCCCGCGCCGGTCAGTCGCGCGGCACAGCGTCCAGCTCAGCCAGCTCGCCGACGGTCACTGGCAGCACCGGCGCCCGGATGCGCAGGCAACCGACCTCGGCGGCCGAGCGCCGCTGGGTCGTTGCGATCAGTTCGGTCAGCGTGAGACCGCACAGGCGGCCCTGGCACGGCCCCATCCCGCAACGGCTGAAGGCCTTCATCTGGTTCGGCCCCTGCACACCGGTCACCGCCAGCCGGCGCAGCTCGCCCGCCGTGACCTCCTCGCAACGGCAGACGATCGTGTCGTCGCCGGCCGGTACCCGCATCGCGGCAGGTGGCTCGTACAGCCTGTCAAGGAACGGGCGCACGCCCCAGTGCGCCTTCAGCGAGCGGCGGGCAAGCCAGGCGCGGCGGTCGCGCTCGCCGGTGTCGATGCGCCGCTGCTGCCAGGCCACCGACAAGCCGGACAGTTCGCCGGCGCAGAGGGCCGCCTCGGCGCCGCCGATCCCCGCACTGTCGCCGGCGACCAGCACGCCGGCCAGGGTCGTGTTGCCCCAGTCATCCACCACCGGCCGGAAGCAGTGCTGCATGGCATCCCAGTGGTGCTCGATATCCAGCGACTGCCAGAGGTTCGCATTGGGCACGACACCCTGGTGCAGCAGCACCGTCTGCGCGGCGATACGATGCTCGCGCCCGCCGCTTGCGAACACCACGGCCTCGGCGCGCGCGCTGCCCTCGATACGCACGCCGGTGGCTGCAGGGAAGCGGGGCACGCCGGAGCGGCGCAGTGCACCGATCAGCGACAGGCCCTTCGACAGGTACCCCGGTGCCACCAGCGCCGGCCACAGGCGAGTGGCCGCACGTGCCCAGTTACCGCGCGGCTCGGTACAGACCACGGCCGCCGGCCGTATGCCGGCACGCAGCAGTTGCACCGCCACCAGCAGCAGCAGCGGACCGGAACCGACCAGTACCACCGGCGGCAGCGGCACCATCGCCGCGGTCTTCAGCATCACCTGGGCGGCACCGCAGGTCAGCACCCCGGGCAGGGTCCAGCCAGGTACCGGGACCGGGCGTTCATAGGCGCCGGTGGCCACCAGTACATGGCGCGCGGCGAGGCGGTGCGCGCCGTGCGCGTCGGTGTAGTAGAGATGGTGGTCGGCGCCGGTGCGCCGGCGCTCGACATGCACGGCCTCGTCGTCGGGACCGGTGTCGAGCGCGCAGCCGCTGGGCAGCATGAGCGGCTGCGCCAGCCGCGGTTCCTGCGGCACGGGCGTGGCGATCTCCACCTGCCAGACCCGCGCACCCGGGCGAAATTGCGCGCCGCAGGCCTTGAACCGCTGGGTGAACACGAACCCGTCGGCATACTCGGTACCGAACACGAACAGATCCTGCGGACGGCGCGTGGTGATCGACTCGACGTTGCGCCAGACCTGTCCGCCCGGCGCGGGCTGTTCGTCCAGCACCACCGTGCGCAGCCGATGCCGCCTCGCCTCGATCGCGGCCGCCATGCCGGCCGGTCCGGCGCCGACGATCGCCAGGTCGAAGCGTTCCACGGTCACCGGAAGCTCACGGCTGCGGCACTGCAGGCACCGGTGTTGCAGCCAAGGCATCGGTCGCAGCCGATGGCCCGGCGACCGCCGATGCTGCGCGGTATCCATCCTGGCGGCGTACGTCCATGCCCGGTTCGGCCACCACCATGCACGCCTGTCGGCCGGGCACGCCATCGATCTGCACCAGGCACTCGAAGCACACGCCCATCATGCAGTAGGGCGCACGCGCGCTGCCCGACAGCCCGGTGAGGCGCGCGATCGACCCCCGCTGCAGCAGCGCGCTTGCCACCGACGCCCCCGAGGGCACGGTGCAGGGTTCGCCATCGACCGACAGCGTCACACCGGTCGCGTGCGGGCCCGCACCATCGTCACGCAGGCAGCGGAACATGCGCCTCCTTCGCGGTGAACCGCGCCGCGGAACCATGCGCATAAGGCGCCGGCAGGCTGCCTCGCGCGATCGCCGCGGCCACGCCATGCACATGTACGGCAGCCAGGGTGACACCGCTGTGGCAAGACACCACCCAGGCACCCGGGGCCGACGCGGATGCCTCGTACACCGGAAGGCCGTCGGGCGTCATCACCCGCAGCGCAGCCCAGCTGCGCACGATGCGCAGCCCACCGATGAACGGAAAGGTGTCGACCGCGCGCCGCGCGATCGCGCCAGCATTGGCCATGGTCACGCGGTCGTCCCGCCCGGCCTCTTCCCACGATGACCCGAGCAGCAGCCCGCCATCGTCGGTCTGCCGGAGGTCGGCGGTGGGAAACGGCAGCAGCGGCTGCACCTTCTCGGTGACCAGCACCTGCCCGCGCACCGGCCGCACCGGGCAGGGTACGCCGACCATCGGTGCCAGCCGTGCGTTGGCGAGGCCCGCCGCGATCACGACCTGCGGCGCCCAGGCACTGCCCCATGCGGTACGCACCTCGAAGCCGTCGCCGCCGGTGACCGGTTCGACCGCCTCGACCGGCGCGCCGAAGCGATGGGTGGCACCGAGCGCGATCGCCGACTGGTACAGCGCCCGCAGCAGCCGCAGGGGATCCACATGGCCGTCATAAGGTGAATAGGACGCACCGACCACCCTTGGCCCGAGCGCCAGTGCAGCGGGCATCCGTCGCTGCAGGTTGCCGCGATCGAGCATCTCGAACTCGAAACCGAAGTCGCCGGCCTCGGCCTGGATGCGGCGCATCAGGCGCGAGCGCGCATCGAAGGAGGCCTCGTCGAGACAGAACGCATAGCCGCCAGGCTGGTGCAGCGCGGCGTCGATGCCGCTGGCATCGAGAAGCCCGCGCGCGAGGTCGTCCCACTGCGCGGCCGACTCGCGGGTGAGCCGATGGTAGGCCGGCACGCCGGCCCCCTTGTCCTGCACCCACACATGCCCGAAGTTGCCGCGTGCCGCGCGCAACGCGGTGTCGCCTTCATCGTGCACCACCACGCGCCGCCCCTGGCGGGCAAGACCGTAGGCGATCGACCAGCCGACCAGCCCGCCGCCGATGATGGCGAAGTCGGGTTCCCGGGCGGACGTGGCGCCGGTCAATCGACGGTCGCCCCCGTCTCGCGCACGATGCGGCTCCACAGCGCGACGTCCGAGGCGATGATCTTCGCGAACTGGGCCGGGGTGGTGACCAGCGGCTCGGCGCCCTGGGACGCGAACCGTTCGGCGACCTCGCGCGAACCGAGCAGACGGTTGATGTCGGTGTTGATGCGCGCGACCACCGCCTCCGGCATCCCGGCCGGCCCGAGCACGCCGAACCACGGCGTCACGTCGAATCCCGGGAAGCCGGATTCGGCGATCGTCGGTACGTCCTTCAGCAGGACCGCGCGCCGGCCGCTGGTCACCGCGACCGCGCGCAGCGACCCCGCCTTCAGGTGGCCGATCACCGATGGCATGCTGGTGAAGGTGAACTGCACCTGGCCGGACAGCGTGTCGGTGATCGCGCCGGCCGCGCCCTTGTAGGGCACGTGCGTGAACTGCACCTTGGCCGCGCTCGCCAGCATCGG
>JBILGF010000008.1:0-19664 GCA_044351195.1 Burkholderiales bacterium | reverse complement strand
CGGAGGTGCTGCAGGTGAACACTTCGTCGGCGACGAACAGGTCGAAGGCGGTGAGCGGGCGCACCTCGACCGGGATGTCGAGTTCGCGCGCGAGTTCGCAGAAGGTCATGCGCGTGATGCCATGGAGCACGCCGGCGGCCGGGGTGTAGAGCACGCCGTCACGCACGGCGAACAGGTTCGAGCGCGGCGCCTCCTGGACGTAGCCCTCGTGCGACAGCCAGACCAGGTCGTCATAGCCCGCCTCGGCCGCCTCGATCCGCGCGAGGTTGTACTGCAGCCGCGAGATGTGCTTGTAGCGTGGGTCGAGCGTGTCGGCCGGCATCCCGCGCTGGTGCGCGATCATCAACCGGATGCCCTGCGCGCGCTGTTCATCGGTGCCGAGGAACATGTAGGGCGACGCGGCAATGAACACGTTGGGCTTGCAGAGTCGCAGGTCGTTCGTGCCTGGCGGCTGGGCGCCGCGGCTGACGATGATCTTCGTCCCCGCATCGCGCAGCCCGCTGCGCCGGGTGACCTCGACCACCGCTTCGCGCCACTGCGCCCGGCTGAGCCCCGGATCCAGCCACGCCGCATGCATCGATGCATCCAGCCGGTCGAGGTAGTCGTCGAGCCGGAACATCACGCCCTGCCAGGTGGAGATCACCTCGTAGACGCCATCGCCGAACTGGAAGCCCCAGTCGAAGAACGATACCTGCGGCTGGTCCGCCGGCAGGTAGCGACCGTTGACGTACACCTCAGGCGCGTTCGCCATGCAGAACTTTCGGGTGTCGGGGTGCGCGGCCGTACCCCTGCGCCCTCGTCCTATGCCTGGGAGACGCTCGCGAGGAACTTGACCAGCAGGGTGATGAAACCGACGATGACCGTGAAGGCCAGGATGCCCAGGCCGTAGACCTTGGCGAGCTTGTTTCTCGTGTTACGGACGGACGTTTCTGGCATCGGGTCTTCATTCGAGCGTTCGACCCATCGGGCATGACGGGGCTTTGGCCTGAGCAGGCAGGACGTCGCGCGCCGAAGCTCCGGATGTCGGAGAAACGCCACGCGAATGCCTGTAGGATAACCGCAAACGCACGTGGCAGCGATGCGTGCCGCCGTGCGGAAAACGTCGCCGCGCCAGGGCGGCATCAACCTGAGGGGATTGCGCATGAGCGCGAAGCGCCCGAACATCCTTCTGATCACCTCCGACCAGCAGCGCGCCGACTGCAACGGCTTCGAGAATCCGCTGGTCAGGACGCCGCACCTCGACGGGCTCGCCCGCGACGGCACCCGGTTCAATGCCTGCATGACGCCGAACCTGGTGTGCCAGCCGTCGCGCGCCTCGATCCTGACCGGGCTGTTGCCGCTCACTCACGGCGTATGGGACAACGGTGTCGACCTCGACCCCGCGGTCGGTGCCCGCGGTTTCGGCGGCACGCTGGCGAAGGCCGGCTATCGCAGCACCTTCATCGGCAAGGCCCACTTCGCGACCAAGGCCACCTTCGCGCCTACCGGCACGCCGGAATGCAACAAGAGTCAGGACCGGTACGGCCCCGGCTGGAACGGCCCGTACATGGGCTTCGAACATGTCGAGCTCACCGTTCTTGGCCATACCCATCGCACGCGCCCGATGGACCGGCCGCCCATGGGTCACTACGAGCGCTGGTTCATCGCGCGCGGCAAGGACGAGGAGGGCTACCGGCTGTGGGCGCAGTCCACGCGTCCCGAGACGGGTGCCGCGCAGACCTGGAGCTCGGCGCTGCCGGTGGCCTGGCACAGCAGCACCTGGACGGCAGACCGCACGATCGACCGGCTGACCCACCACGACCGCGAGCAGCCGTTTGCGATGTGGGTGTCGTTTCCCGATCCGCACCATCCGTTCGACTGTCCGGAACCCTGGAGCGGGATGTACGACCCGAAGAGCATGGTGCTGCCCAGGCACCGCACGATGGATCTCGAGCGCCGGCCGTGGTGGCACAGGGCGCAGCTCGAAGGCATTCCGCAGCTCGCCGACCCGGAGATGCGCAAGTTTCGCGCCGAGGGTTCGCGCGTGCCGGTGCAGACCGACGCCCAGCTGGCCGAGATGACGGCGAACTACTACGGCATGATCTCGCTCATAGACCACAACGTCGGACGCATCCTGAACGCGCTCGACGACATGGGATACGCCGAGGACACGCTGGTGGTCTACACCACCGACCATGGCGACATGCTGGGCAACCACGGCCTGTACCTGAAAGGCCCGACGCCGTACGAAGACCTGATGCGGGTCACCATGGTCGCGCGCGGGCCCGGCGTGAAGGCCGGGCAGGTCGTGTCCGAACCGGTCTCGACGCTCGACCTTGCGGCCACCTTCTACGATGCCGCCGGCGTGAGCTCGCCCAATGAACTCCAGGGCCGCAGCCTGAAGGGCCTGCTCGCGGGCGAGGCCGCACCGCGCGATGCGGCGTACAGCGAATGGCATGTGCATCCGTCGCGCTGTGGCGTGGGCCTGCAGCTGCGCACCGTGCGCACGAAAGACTGGAAGTGCACCTTCGAGCTCGCCTCGGGGGCGGGCGAGATGTACGACCTGAAGAACGACCCGGGCGAGATGGACAACCTGTTCGACGACCCGGGCCGGGCCCACGTCAAGAAGCAGATGGAAGCGCTGCTGCATGCACGGCCCGGCAAGGTACTCGACACGCTGGCGGAGCCCATCGGCATGGCGTGATTTTCGGTTCACGCTCGACAGCGGGATCAATCCGCGCAGCGTTCATCAGGAGGGGAAATCATGAAGAAGGTCGTCATTGGCGTGCTGGCCGCAGGCATCTGCACCGGGGCGCTCGCCCAGGACTGGCCGAACCGGCCGATCCGCGTCCTGGTGGGCTTTGCGCCCGGCGGCACTGCCGATCTGTCCGCACGGCTGCCGGCGGATCTGGTGTCGAAAGAGCTCGGGCAGACCGTCCTGATCGAGAACCGGCCCGGCGGTTCGGGCAGTGTCGCCATCGAAGCGCTGATGCGCAGTGCAGCCGATGGCTACACGCTGGTCGTCGGTTCCGATTCGGCGTTCTACCAGCCGGTGATCGATCCGAAGCTGCCCTATCGTGCCGACCGTGACCTGATGCCGATCACCATCCTGGTAAGCCAGCCGATCGTGGTCGCCGTGCATCCGGCCCCGGGCTGGAAAAGCATCGCGGACATGCTCAAGGCCGCCCGCGCGCAACCAGGCGAAGTACCGTATGCGATCTCCTCGCCCACCGGCACCCAGGCGCTCGCCGGATTGCTGTTCTTCCAGCTGGCCAAGGCGAAGCTGACCGCGATTCCATACAAGGGCGGTGGCCAGGCCATCAGCGACCTGGTCGGCGGCCAGGTGCCGATCGGCGTGCTGGGTTCGAGTCCGGTGGTGCCGCAGGCAAAGGCCGGGCGCATCCGGATCCTCGCCGTCACTTCCGGCAAGCGTTCCACCGCGTTGCCCGAGGTGCCGACACTGGCCGAAGCGGGCTATCCCGAGATCGACATCACGCAGTGGTTCGGCCTGATGGGCAAGGCCGGTACGCCATCGGCCGTGATCGAGCGTCTGTCGCAGGCCTACAACAAGGCGCTGGCCGATGCGGCGCTGGGCAAGAGCCTGTTCAGCGTGGCGACCGAACCGGTCGGCGGCACGCCCGCAGAGATGGCCACGCGCATGAAGGCGGAGATGGCGGTGTGGGCGCGGGCGGCGAAGGAAGTCGGGCTGGGGCGCAGGTAAGGCAGGCCGGCGTCTCCATGACTTCGAATGTTGCGCAGTAGATATTGCGCTGCTGGCCTCCGCCCGGCTGACGCCTGACGCTACAGGATCCCCGTCTCCCGACAGGGAACACCTTCCAAAACCCTTCGATACCCGAGCCGGGACATATCGATCGTGTCGAATCGACCCGTCATGATCAACTCCGCCAACCCCCTCCCCACCGCCGGCGCATGCATCAACCCATGCCCCGAAAACCCGCACGCCACAAGGAAGTTCTCCGGCCCGCCCTCGCAGTGCCCTAGGATCATGTTCCCATCCAGCTCGCACTCGTCATAGAGCCCGGCCCACTCCCGCACCAGCTTCAGTTCCTCGAACTCCTTGACGCGCGCTGCACACGCCGGCCACACCACGTCCTGGAACCATGACGGCTCCACCTCGAAGTTGAAGCCGCGCGGCTCGTCCGACTTCACCAGCCCCACCGCATAGCCCTTGCCCTCGGGGCGGATGATCAGGCGGTCCGGGTCCTTGATCAGCGGCATGTCGGCAGGCAGTTCGTGTGCGAGCTCGACGTAGTGCTCGAACCGGCGCATCGGGTTCACTGGCAGGTCCACGCCGACCAGCTTGGCGATCGACGCCGACCAGCAGCCGGCCGCATTCACCACATGGTCACCGCGCACGCGTGCGCCCGAGGCGAGTTCGATCTCGACGATCTGGCGGCCGCGCACATACAGGTCGACCGCCCGGTCGCGCAGGAAGGTTACGCCCAGCGCCAGCGCCTTGTGGCGGAAGCCCTGCAGCACGCTGTTCGGGTCAAGCCAGCCGTCTTCCGGTGACAGCACGCCCAGTGCGAGGTCGTCGTTGCGCATCCAGGGATAGCGTGCGGCGATCGCGGCGCGGTCGAGCAGTTCGATCCTCACGCCTTCGGCTTCCTGCACGCGGGCGTTCTGCTCCAGCACTTCCGAATGCTGCGGCCCACCGATGAACAGGTAGCCGCGCTCCTTCCACTGCACGTCGGGCGCGTAGCCGTCCACCGCCACATGCTGCGCAAAGTTCTTGTAGTACTCGATGCTGAACTGCGACATCCGGATGTTCTCCGGCAGCGCGAACAGCCGGCGGCAGCCGCCGGTGGCCATCGGCGTGGCGGCCTTGGCGTAGGTCGGGTCCGGCTCGATCACGCACACCCGAGGTACGCCCGCCGCGCGCAGGAACACGGCGGTGGCGCAGCCGATCGCGCCGCCGCCGATGATGACTACGTCATGCTGGATGATCATGGGTGTCACTGCACCGGCGGAATCTTCGCCTGCTTGACCACCGTCCCCCACTTCTTCACCTCGGCAGCCAGATACGCGCCGAAGTGGTCCGGCGTGGTCGCCACCGGCTCCGCCCCCGATGCCGCGAAGCGCTCGCGCACGTCCGGCGCCGCGACAACCTTGGCGATCTCGGCATGCATCCGCGAGACGATCTCCCGCGGCGTGCCGGCCGGTGCGAGCAGCCCGACCCAGGTGACCGCTTCGAAGCCAGGCAGCGTGTCGGCGATCGCCGGCACGTCGGGGATCAGCGTCGAGCGCTTCGCGGTGCCGATGCCCACCGCGCGCAGGCGGGCGGGGATGTAGCGGGTCGCGGTGTTGACCGTGTCGAACATGAACGAGATCTGTCCGCTCAGCACGTCCACCAGCGCCGGTGCGCTGCCCTTGTACGGGATGTGCAGCAGGCTCGCTCCGATACGCCCGGCCAGCAGCTCACCTGCGAGATGGTTCGAGCTGCCGTTACCAGCCGAGCCGTAGGTGAGCTTGCCCGGGTTGGCCTTCGCAGCAGCGATGAAGTCGGCCAGCGACTTGATCGGGCTCGCGGCCGGCACTACCAGCAGGTAGGGCACGTCGGCGATCTTGGTGACCGCCGCGAAGTCCTTCACCGGATCGAAGTCGAGCTTGGTGTAGAGCGCGGGTGTGGTGACATGGCTGCCGGCCGGGGTGACGAAGGTGTAGCCGTCCGCCCCGGCCCTCGCGCCGATGGCGGTGCCCAGCGTGCCGCCGGCGCCACCCCGGTTGTCGATGATGATCGGCTGGCCGAGCGCCTCGGACAGCCGTGGCGTCACCGCACGGGTGACCACATCCGCAACGCCACCGGCTGCGAACGGCACGATGAAGCGGATCGGCTTGGCCGGCCAGACCTGTGCGAAGGCGGAAGGGCTGAAGGCGGTGCCGGCGGTCGCGACGGCGACGGCGAGGAATCCTGATACAGACTGCAGCGATGTGCGAGGCATGATCCGTGTTCTCCTTGGGTCAACGGGCGAAGCGTTCCAGGATGTCAAGCGAATGCGGGTCGAGTCCGATGCCGTGTTCGGCCGCCTGCCGGCGTTGGGCATAGCGGCGCGAGCCAGGCAGCAGGGCCGCACCGGCTTCGTGCACCGCCGCCACCAGCGGCTCGACCCGTGTGGCCACGTCGGTGCCGGCACAGCGCGGATCGATCAGCATCAGGAACTGCCCGCACTTCGACGGCATGATGCCCGGCACCGGCGCCTCCATGCCGAACGGGCTGCCGCTCAGGCCAGCTGCGAGGATTTCTACCATGAACGCGATGGATGCGCCCTTCATGCCGCCGAAGGCGACCAGCGCACCGCCATCGAGCACCTTCGACGCATCCGTCGTCGGCCGGCCCGCGGCATCCACGCCGACCCCATCCGGCAGCGGACGCCCCTCGCGCGCCGCACGCAGCACGTCGCCCTGCGACATCACGCTCGCCGCCTGGTCCCAGACGATCGGCGGGCCTTCCGCGCGCGGACAGGCGAACGCCGACGCATTGGTGCCGAACACCGCCTTCGCACCGCCCCAGCCGGTGACCCGGGCGCGCGAGGTTACGCAACTCATCGCGATGAAGCCCTCCGTGGCGAAGGGCTCGATGTCGGGCCACAGCGCGGCGAAGTGGTGGGCGTTACGGATCAGCAGGATTGCGGTGCCGGTGCGCGCGGCGCGCTGCTTCAGGTCGTCGCGCGACTGCGCGAGGGCGAGATGGGTGAAGCCCTGGTGTGCGTCGAGGACGATCATCGAGTCGCGTGTGCTGACGGTCTCGGGCAGCACCGTGCCGTCGGCATAGCCGGTGCGCACCGCCTCGATATAACCCGGCAGGCGCAGCAGGCCGTGGCTCGGCGTGCCGTCGCGTTCGCAGGCGACGATGGTGGCGGCGATCGGCGCGGCCACTTGCGGGGAGAAGCCGTTGCGGACGAGCGTGTCTTCGACGCGGGCGAGCAGTGCGGCCTGAGGGATGAACTGCGGGACGAACTGCGCCATCTACAGCGTGCCCTTGGCCAGCCCGGCCAGCTCCGCCATCAGCGCCGTGTCCTGCCGGCGTGCAGGCGCGAGCGCCGTCGCGAACGACGGCACCGGCTTGCCGACGATCCACGCCGCGCACAGCGACCCGGTCGCACACGCCCCCATCGAACCGAAGCCCGATAGCGCACCGGCGACGAACGCCCCCGGCGTGGTCATCGGCCCGATCAGCGGCCAGTTCTCCGTCGTCTGCGTGTAGTAGCCACCGTAGTGCCGTATCCCCCGCGGCAGCTTGCCGATGTAAGCCGCGAGCTTCGGCTGCAGCCGGCTCACCGCGCGGATCACCGAGTCGGGGAACTGCGGGTCTATCGGCGCGGGTCCATGTGAGTCGGCATGCGGGCTGCTCGGCGTCTCGTTGTAGGCCCAGCCGACCTTGATCCAGTTGCCATCGACCGGCCCGTCCGGACGGCAGTGGATACCACCCTTCATCGGCTCGGTGAGCCGGCGCGTCGCCGGATCGGAGGCGAGCAGCGCACGGTCCTCGTCGCTCCAGGCGAGCGACTGGCCGTCGAGATCGATCGCGAACGGCTGGTGGCGCGCGACCGCCTGCAGCGTGTCGGGGAAGGCGATCTTCTGCTGGAACACGCACTCGACCTGCAGGTCTTCGCCGAGCATCGACGCGATGTCCTGCAGGTGCGGGCCGGCGGCGTTGACGATGCGCTCGGCGAGCAGCGTCGTCGGTGTTGCCGAGTCGGGCGTGTTGACCTCCAGCCGGAACGGCGTGCCGGCGGTGATCGACTTCACCTCGCCGCGCACCAGCGTGCCGCCTGCCTCGCGGATCGCCTCGAGCATCAGGCTGCCCATCTGCTGCGCGTCGATCGAGCCGGCGCGGCGGATGTGGATGACCGTGGCGATGTCGTCCGCGAACGCCGGGAAGGTGCGGCGGATCAGCGCGCGATCGAGCAGCACGTCGACGCCGGACGGCGAACCCTGCCAGGGCGTGCGGCGGGGCGGGACGTAGTCGCCTTCGCTCCCGTGCTCGCGCAGGCGGATCTGGCCGGGGGAATCGGCATAGCCGAGGTGCAGCGCTTCGATCAGGTCCTGCGGGTGTTCACGGCGCGTGACCAGCGCATAGCCGCCGCGGGTCATGTTCAGGCGGCCGCCTGAGGCTTCGTCCAGCTGCTCCATCAGGTCGATAGAGTGGTCGGTGAACGCCGTCATCACCCGGTGCGGCCACCAGTTCCGGTAGTTCTCGCCGGACTGGGCGGAGGTGAGGCTCATCGGGGGCAGCGGGTCGATGAGGGCGATACGACGGACGCCGTGGTCGCGGACGAGGTAGTAGGCGACGGCGAGGCCGATGGAGCCGGTGCCGATGATGGCGACTTCGACGGGGGGCATAGGGGATTCCGATTGCAAATCCAGATAAGTGTAGCGGGTAGGTCGGGAGCGGGACAGCTGCACTCCGGGGAAACAAGACACATGCGAGGCATACGCGACACACCGCTTGCATTATTCAGCGGGTCGCGACTCGCGTAGCGCTATCCTCCGGGCATGGAGCCGACCACCGAACTGACGAACTTCGATGCCAGCATGCTTAACGACATCAAGAGCGTCATCCTGTCCCGCGGCAGCCTGACCAAGGACGAGATCCAGGCGCTGTGGCCGCTGGACGAAGCCGGGTATCAGGCGCTGCGCGTCGTGCTGGATGGCGAACGGCTGTTCGAGGCGGGTCCAAGAGGTGTCGGGGGCTTCAGGGCGCGCTCCATCCGCCGGCAGCTTCCTGCTGATGAGTCGACCACGACCGAGCCTTTGTCATGCGCCGAATGGGAAAACGCGGCAGCACTGCGCCTGTCGGAACTGCTCGATTACCGGCACCTCGAGGAGCGCCTCGGCGAACTCGCCTACGCGATGCGCCGGGCGCGGGTGAAGCAGACTGGCGAGGACCGGCGTGGTACCAAGCGGGAGATCGCGCAGGGGCTGCTGATCCGCCACGGACGCGACCTGTTCCGTGATGCCGCGCTGCGCGATCGGGTGGCGCGCGCCGTGCAGATAGAGAATCCCTCGCGCTGGTATCCCGGCAAGGAGCGCGCGTTGCGGTTTGTCGAGGCAGCCGGGTTCCCGCGAGAGCTGGCTGGCGTACCCGCACCGGAGGCGCCGGCCGATTTCGAATACCTCGATGGGCGCGTCGACCTCAGGCCGCTCGAGTCGTTCCAGCTCGAGGTACAGCGCAAGCTGATGACCGTGCTTGCGCGTCCTGGGGGGCGGGCGATCGTCACGCTTCCTACCGGCGGCGGCAAGACGCGGGTGGCGGTCGATACCGTGCGCGACTTCCTGACCGAGCGCTGGAGCAGCGATGCCCCGGACCGTGGCACCAGCGTGCTCTGGCTTGCGCACACGGAAGAGCTCTGCGAGCAGGCCTACCTCTGCTTCCGGCAGGTCTGGCAGTCGTCCAGCGCAGTGAGCCCGCTGTTGCTGTTCCGGTTCTGGGGCCGCTTCACCCAGGACCTTGCGGCTCATCAGTCTCCGCTGTCGATGCTGGGCGAGCAGCCGTGCGTGCTGGTGTCGACGCCGCAGCGGATCGTCAACCTGCTCGATGGTCGGATCGAGCACGGACGCGCGCTGCTCGAGCGGATCGAGCGTACCCTGACGCTGCTGATCGTCGACGAGGCTCATCGGGCGGCGGCGCCGACCTATCGGCGCATCATCGACGAGGCGGCGCGCTTCGCGACCGGCGTGCGCATGATCGGGCTTACCGCCACGCCCTTTCGCGCCGAGTACGACCCGGCCGATCCCGCGGCCGGTACGCGCGAACTGCGCGGGTTGTTCCGCGAGATCATCGAACCCAGCCGAACCCTGGGCGGCAATCCACGCGAAGCGCTCGAGGACGACGGCTTCCTGGCCCGGCCGTACTGGGAGACCATCCGCACCCGCACCTTCCTCGTTCCGCCGCCTGTCGCCGATCCGTCACGGCCATCCGAGGACGAGATCGAGCGCATCGATCATGCGCTGCGCATCCGTGCCGACAGCCCGGAGCGCCGCATGCTGGTGCTGGAGCGGATGCTCGAGATCTGCCGCGATCCGTCGCATCAGGTGATCTACTTCGGCCCGAGCGTGGTCGACGCGGAGTGCATGGCCTTCCTGTTGCGCAGCCGGGGTCTGGCCGCCACTGCAATCAGCGGCAATACGCGCGAGGTGGCGCGCCGGCAGGTGATTGCAGAGTTCAAGCTCGGTCGCACCCAGGTGCTGTGCAACTGCGAGGTACTCACCACCGGTTTCGACGCGCCGCGGGTCACGCATGTGGTGATGGCCCGGCCGACGGTGAGCCAGGTGCTGTACGAGCAGATGGTCGGCCGCGGCCTGCGCGGGCCGCGCTTCGGCGGCACCGAGACCTGCGTGATCGTCGACCTCGAAGACAACTACCGTGCCGACCGCCCGGTGCTGGGCTATCGGCAGTTCAGGGACCTCTGGAGGAAAGGCCGCAGAAAGCCTGCAGCCGGCCCCGAGCAGGCACCGGGCAGCACCCAGCCCTGAAGCAGCTCAAGGCTCGCGGCGCTTGATCGCGTCCAGGCGCGCGAGCAGTTTCTCCACTTCCGCCTGCGCATCGCGCCACCAGTCGGTCGACCACACCCGCGCGATCTCCCAGCCGAGGTTCTCCAGCACGAACTGCCGCAGCCGGTCGCGGTCGCGTGCCGTCGCGCCCGAGTGGTAGGTGCGCCCGTCGCATTCGATGCCGAGCAGGTAGCGGCCCGGTGCGGTCGGGTCGACCACGGCCAGATCGATGCGGTAGCCCGAGCAGCCGACCTGCGGGTGGACATCCCAGCCGCGTTCACGCAGGGCCTGCATCACTTCACGCTCGAACGGGCTGTCGGGCTCGCGGCCGGTCGGCACCGACTGCGCGAGCAGCGCGCGCGGGCCCTTGATCGCGAAGTCGAGGTAGTGCTTCAGATCGCGCACGCCCGCGGCGCGCACCTTCGAGGTGTCGATCTGCCCGGGGTCGAGCGAGCTGAAGATGCGTACGGCTTCACGCGCGCGGGTGATCGCCACGTTCAGCCGGCGGTGGCCACCCTCGCCGTTGAGCGGACCGAAGTTCATCGTCATGCGGCCGGTGGCATCCAGCCCGAAGGTGGTCGAGAAGCAGATCACGTCGCGCTCGTCGCCCTGCACGTTCTCGAGGTTCTTGATGAACAGCGGCTCGTCGCTCGCGGCCGAGATCGCACGGTCGAGTTCGGCGCTGCGGCTGCGCCGCTGGTCGAGCAGCGTCTCGATCAGGGCCTGCTGCGGCTGATTGAAGGTGACCACGCCGATCGAGCGTGGCTTCGCGCCTGTGTTCGCCTGTGCATCAAGGTAGTGGCGCTCGATCGCATCGACCACCGCCTCGGCCTCGATACGGTTGGTGCGCGAGCCGCCACGGTCGTAGACGCCGTCGATCTTCTCGTAGCGCACCGCGGTGTCGCTGGTCACCGGCGAGGGGAAGGTGATCAGGCGCGAGTCGTAGTACGTCACGTTGCTGAACGCGATCAGGCTCTCGTGGCGGCTGCGGTAGTGCCACTGCAGGCTGCTGCGGTTCATGCCGGCGCCGAGGCACTCATCGAGGATGCTCTCCAGGTCTTCGACCTGTTCCTCGCCGCTGCTGGTGTCGTCGCTGTCGGCGGCCTTGCTGAAGAAGTTGGTCGGCGGCAGCTGCTTCGGGTCGCCCACCACCACCAGCTGCCGGCCGCGGGCGATCGCACCGACCGCGTCCCACACGGTGATCTGCGAGGCTTCGTCGAACACCACCAGGTCGAACGGTGCATAGCCGGCGTCCAGGTACTGCGCGACCGACAGCGGCGACATCAGCAGGCAGGGCTTCAGGCGCGGCAGCAGCGTGGGCAGTGCCTGCACCAGCTGGCGGATCGGGAGGTGCCGGCGCTGCTTCTGCAGCTCGCGGCGCAGACGTCCGAGTTCGACGTCCGCGCCCGGCAGCGACAGTCCGGACCACGGCACGCCGGCGGCGAGCTTCGCGGCGATGTAATCCTGGGTGAGTGTCTGGAAACGCGCATCGGCCGCGCGGAACTCGTGGATGCAGCGGGTGTGGTCGGCACTCGAGAAGCTGCGCAGCAGCGGCTCGTCATCGATGATCTTCTTCACCCACCAGTGGCGGTAGCTGTGCTCGAAGTGCTCGGCCATCGCGGCCAGTGGCACGCGGCCGGTCTCGATCGACGACACGATGCCCTGCAGGCCGTGCGCGATCGCCTGCTCGCGCGCCTTGCGCCACAGACACCATGGCTGCAGCCGTCGATGCCCGGCAGCCCATCCGGCCAGTGTCGCGCGCATCCGTTCGAGGGCGTCGGCAGCGGTCGTCGCATGCACCGGCCCAGACGCCTGCGACTGATCGAGCGCGCTGCCCGCCAGTGCTTCGAGCGCCTGCCGCGCGCGGCCCAGCTCGCGCCACGCATCGCGCTGTGCCGCCAGGGCCATGCCCACCGGAGCGTCGGGCCGCAGCAGCGTGCGGTTCTCGGCGACCAGCGGCTGCAGGGCGGCGCGCAGCGCATCCACGCGCACCGGATCGGGACCGGCGACCCGGGTCACGGCATCGGAGAACTGCTTCGCCCATTGTTCATGGCTGGCGATCGACGGCCAGTCGGTGGTGATTCCGCTGAAGGTCTCCTGCAGCAGCGCCTGTGCATCGGCCTGCATCGAGCGCAGCATCTGGTCTTCTTCGTTCACCGCCGCCAGGGGCGCGAACAATGCGGCGATGGCTTCGTCCGCGGGGGGTGCGCCGTCACTGCGAAACGCGGCCAGTCGCCTGCGCAGCGACCGCTTGTCCAGCGCCGATTTCGGCCACCAGGTGGCGCTCGCCCGCGACCACTCGGCCTGCAGCTCGACGGCGTCGAGCCTGGCCAGCAGCGGTGTCCACCCCGGGCCGATCGCGTTCCAATGCGCATTGCGCGCCTGGCCGCATCGGACGAGTACCTGCACGCGGGCACGGGCACCCGCATCGTGCGCCGCGCGGGCAAGGCCGACGGGTACCTTCTGTGCGGCGAGCAGCCGGTCGGCGAGCGGGTCGAGGTTTCGCCACTCATCCAGCGACCGTGCGCTGGCGGGAAGGTTCAGCTGTGCGCAGACGACCTGTGCGGCCTGCAGGAACGTGACGATCGCGGCATCGAGCGTGCGTACCGCGGCGAGCAGGTCGTCCTGCCAGCCCGGGCTCCATTCGGTGTGGCTGATCCCGGCCAGCGGATGGCCCTCGATGCGGCCGATCGGATCGGCCAGCGTGGCCATCCTTCGCGACAGCTCGCGCAATGCATCGAGTGCTGCGCGGTCGTGCACCTGCGCATCGGTCCAGGGCATCGGCGAGGGAAGGGCCGTGTCCGCGCGCGCCTCGGCCGCGATGCAGCTGCCGATCGCGTCGTAGACCGTGAGCCCGTTCGGGTACCCGCGATGCAGCGCATCGACCAGCCCGTTCAACGACTGGCGCAGCATGCCGAGTCGATCGGCCTCGCGCTGCCAGTCGCCGGACGGCTTCTGCGCCGCGATGTCGAGCGTGGCGCCCAGCTCGCGCACGATCTCGGCCTTCTTCGCCTTCGCCGAATGCAGCTCGAGGCAGAACGGGCCCAGGCCGATCTGCTCCAGCCGCCGGTGCACCACTTCGAGTGCGGCGAGCTTTTCGGACACGAACAGCACCGTGCGGCCCTTCGCCAGCAGGTGCGCGATCAGGTTGGTGATGGTCTGGCTCTTGCCGGTGCCAGGCGGCCCCTCGAGCACCAGGTCGCGGCCGGCATCAATGGTGCAGATCGCCTTCAGTTGCGACGAGTCGGCGATCAGCGGTGCGAGGATGTCCTGCGGCGCGTAGGTGTCGTCCAGGCGGTCGAAGCCGGGCAGTGGCGCCTCCCGCGAGAAGGCCTCGCCCGGGCGGTCGATCAGGTGCTGCACCACGCGGTTGGCCTTCAGTTGCGCGGTACGGTCCTGCAGGTCCTTCCACATGAGGTACTTGGTGAACGAGAACAGGCCCAGGTGTGCCTCGTCGAGCACTTCCCACTGCTTGAGCTCGCTCACCGCGAGGCGGAAGGCCTGCAGCAGGCGGGCGACGTCGATGCCCTTGTCGTCGGAGGGCAGCGCTTCGGCGCCCGCCGTGCTGCCTGCCGCGCCGAGGCTGCCCAGTGCCCCGATGCGGATCTCCTCGCGCTGCCGCATCATCTGCAGCAGCGTCGGGTTGACGATCGCATCGTCGTCATGGCGTACCAGCCTGAAGCCGGAGCGCACCGACTGGCGCAGCAGTGTCACCGGCACGAGCAGGATGGGCGCCAGCAGGGAGGCCTCGGCGCGCTCGGTATCGGTCCAGCGCAGCAGGCCGAGCGACAGGAACAGGGTGTTTGCGCCACCTTCCTCCAGCCCCTCGCGCGCCTTGCGGAACAGGCCGGTCAGCGTGGCGTTGAGCTCCTCCGGCGCGAGCCTCACCAGCAGTTCGCGCCCGGCGAGCGCGGTGCGCGCGAGTTCGTCCCACGGCGTCTGGCCGGTGCGATCACGGTGGACCTCGGCCGAGCGCGGATCGCGGCCGTCCATGATCTCCGGCTCGGCGCGCAGGCGGAATTCGCTGCCGTCCGACAGCGCATCCTCCAGCGCTGCGAGGTCGGGTGCGGCGATACGCAGCGTCGACTTCGACGGCTTGAAGTTGAGCAGCCGGTTGCGCAGGGTCAGGTCGAGCAGCTTCGACTTCCCTGTCGCCAGCCGGCCCTCGGGCGTGTCGTCGGGGCTGGCGTCGACGATCTTCAGCAGCGCCGGGTCGAGCGGCGGCAGGTCGGGCATGGGCTCGATGTCGGGCGATGCTGCCGTGGCCACGGCCCTGGTGCTGCCATCGTCCGCCGCGGCGGCAGCGACTGGCCCTGCGGGGGACCGCGACGGCAGCGGCCGTACATGAACTGCGCGCGCGCGCCGGATGTCGATGGCATAAAGGAACTGCCCGCCATCGGTCAGGTACGACTGTCCCTGCTCGAGCGCCATGCGCAGCGACGGCCGTCGTGACGGATGCTGCGCGATGCCGGTGGTCTCGAACACCAGCAACTCGCCGCTCGCCACCCGCTTGCGCACCGACTGTACATCGTCGACCAGCGGGTCCGGGAAGGCGGTGTCGTGCAGCCAGGCACCGACCCATGCGTGGCCCTCTTTCAGCAGCACCACCGCGCCCAGGCCCGCCTGCTCGAGGCAGGATGCAAACAGCATCGACAGGTCGAGGCAGCTGCCGACCCGGTGCTCGAGGATGCGCGAGGGCGTGCGGATCTTCTGCCCGTCGGTGCCGAACGAGGCCGGTGGCTCGACATAATGCAGTCCCTCGTTGCACAGCGTCGTGTACAGCGCCGACACCTGCTGCCAGACAACCTCGCGGCGCTTCGACTGGTAGCCGTCCATCGACAGCGCGGGGTTCGCTGCCTTCAGCCGTTGCGACGCCTTCCCCAGCAGCGCGTCCACCACTGCGTCGTTCGGCATGCAGAACGCCGCCAGCAGCTCGGGTAGTGACCGTGTGCCGGCCCATTGATCGTAAGCGAGTACTTCCACCGCGTGGCTCGCCCGAGCAATCTCCCGCCCGCCGGCGGTGACCGACACGGTGACGCCAGCCTGCACCGCTTCGGCCAGGGTCGCCAGGAAGGCGTGGTCGGGCTGCAGGTCGAGCGGTGCGAGCCGCCGGTGTTCACCCGGCTGCAGGCGGTCGAAACGCAGCGTCACCCCGCGCGCGAACGCCGGGTTGCATGCGACCTCGACCTGCAGGTCGTCGAGCGGCAGGTCGCCGGCGAGGGTCAGCCCGAGCGACCGCACCACCGGCACGCCGCACTGGATCGACGCATAGCCGAGGATGGCGTCGGCCTCGACGGTGATGGCGAGCAGGGGCGCGATGGGAGCGGCCGGGGCGGCAGTCGGAGGGGAATCCAGGGGGTGGTCCGGTTCGGTGGTGCGGCGATGCCGGGCGAGCAGGGGCGGTCGATTCGGGATCGGCAGGACATGCAATGTAGCGGGTCAAGCGGGTTGGCTCAATGCCGAGGCGGACGGCCAGCCTGGCGCCCCGGTTTCACCGAGCCGAATTCGCCGGCTGTTGACGCGGCCAACCGCAGCGCTCATGCTGATCGCGTTGTCTTACAGGATCGAGTCATGGCGCACTTGGGGGTACACCCGGGGCGCTGACGGAGGAGGTCGGCTTGTTCGCTCAAGGAACCCGTATCCGCGTCGCCTGCGCCCTGCGCAGTTGGGCGTGGCATTCATCCGTGGTGGCCAGCCTGGCGGGGGGCGGCCTGCTCATGGCCGTGGGTCCGGCCTGGGCTCAGGGCGGGCCGGACCGTCCGGTGCGCCTGATCGTGCCGTTCGCACCCGGTGGCATCAACGATACCGTCGCGCGACCACTCGCCGAACGCCTGCGACCGATGCTCGGCAATATCGTGGTCGAGAACCGTGCCGGTGCTGGCGGCACCATCGGCGCGGCGGCCGTCGCCCGCGCCGACCCGGACGGCAACACCCTGCTGATGGGCAGTGCCGCAACCCATATCGTCGGGCCGCTGGTGACCACAGCACCGGGCTACGATCCGGTCAGGGACTTCGCCCCGATCGGCATCATCGCCGTGAGCGGGCTGGCGATTGCGGTGCACCCGTCGCTGCCGGTGAAGAGCCTGCAGGCGTTCGTCACGTTCGCCCGCGGCCGACCGAACGACCTGTCTTACGCATCGGCCGGCGCCGGCTCGGCGACGCATCTGGGTGCCGAGCTGTTCAAGTCGCTGGCCAGGCTGCCCTCGCTGTCGCACGTGCCTTACCGCGGCGGCGGTCCGGCCGCCGCCGACCTGCTCGCTGGCCATGTGCCGGTCGGCGTGCTCAACATCAGCGGCCAGCTGATCGAATACCACCGCGCGGGACGGATTCGCATCCTGGCGGTGACCACGGCCAAGCGTGCTGCCAGCGCGCCCGAGATTTCCACGGCGATCGAATCCGGACTGCCGGAAATGGTCGCCCTCAATTTTGCCGGGCTGTTCGTGCCGGCGGCGACACCCGCTGCTGCGGTCGAGCGCATCGCGAACGCGCTTCGTGCAGCCGTCGCCGACAAGGCCGTGACCCGGCTGCTGGTCAACTCGGGCCAGGAACTGTCCGCGGACGATACGCCGGACAAGGCCCGCCGCTTCGTTGAATCCGAGATCGCGCGCTGGTCGCCGATGATCCGGTCGATCGGACTCAAACCCGGCTGACCCGAGGGTCGAGCCCCGCTTTTGCCGCAACAGCCCCAACCGCGCTCCCAACCACACTCCCAACCGGACCCACAGGAGATTCGAAACGTGTCCACACCGCTGAAGCACACCCGCATCGAACTCAACAACGCCGTGTTCTCGCTGCCCGACATCGTGGCCAAGGCCGAAGGCTATTTCATCGACGAGGGCGTCGACGTCGAACTGGTCCTGCCCGAGAAGCGCAAGTCCATGATCGCGGCCGCCGATGCACCGATCAAGCAGCACTCGGCCATCCAGTCCTTCCTCTGGCACGAGGGCATCGAGCGGGGCGAGTTCTCGGTCTACCACGCCTGCGAATGGGGCCAGATGCGCCGCACCCAGGACACCTGCGCCGGCGTGAAGGTGATCACCAAGCGCGCGGCGGTGTCGACTCAGGCCATCATCGTGCGCGGCGATTCGCCGTACAACGTGCCGCAGGACCTCGCCGACGTCGAGGTCGCGGTGAACTACCATGCCGGCTCGCACTACATCACGCTCGGCATGCTGGCCGGCTTCATGAAGCAGGACCAGGTGAAGACCGTGCACATCGGCGTGCCCAACCAGCGCTTCAAGGCGGTGATGGAAGGCCGTATCCAGGCCGCCGCCGTGATGGAGCCGTGGATCTCTGCCGCCGAGAAGCTCGGCTTCAAGATCATCTGCGAGGCGTTCTACAACGGGCTGGAAGTGGCCGACCCGTCGGTGGACACCGAACTGTTCGATGCACTGCGCCGCGCCCACATTCGCGCGGTCGACAAGATCAACCAGGACATCCGCCCCTGGCTGCACCACCTCACCGCTGAAGTGCCGGCCGACATCGTGAAGCTCGAGACCTCCGACCTGCACCTGCCCCGGTTGCGCTACAACCATCCGGAGTTCTATTCGCCGGCCGAGTTCCAGCGTACCTACGACTTCATGGTGGAGCGCGGGCTGATCAACGCGGAGAGCACCTTCGACAAGCTGGTCGGCGGGCGCGCGGCCGAACTGGGCAGGGGCGGCGCGCCACTGGCGTCCTGACCCATGGCGGTTCCGCATCGGTGACGGCGCTGGCAGTCGCCTGCGCCGATGCGGCCCCGACCGATTGACGGCGCTGCGCGCAACCCGGGTTTCGTCGTTCGCGCAGGCCGTAACCGAATCTCCTCAAGCATCAACCGATGCAGCTCCCCGAAGAATTTCGCGGAGGCCATCGGTAAAGCTCTCGTGGTGAGCCAGGCGTCGGCCATCGTAGGCCGACGCCCACCCGAGCACATCGTCGTATCCGGGATGGCGGAACCCCACCGGAGAAGACATGAAACGCACAGCCCTTATCGCCGCAATCCTTGCGGTCGCAAGCACCGGATCTTTCGCGCAGTCCTCCACCTACATTGCCGCTGGTCTTGGTACCGCAAAGGTTGACAGCGAGATCGCCAACTACTCGCAATCAGCCGGCGGCCTCACGTTCACCCAGAGCGCCGACACCAACGGAATCGCGTTCGGCCTGCTGCTGGGTCACAACTTCAACAGCCAGTGGTCGCTCGAAGGCGGCTACCTGTACATTCGAAGCCTGTCGGCAAGCGAGTCCATCGTCGCGACGAACGCGGTGGTGCAGGGCAATACCTTGAACGGCTCGATCAACGCGCGCCAGGAGCTCACGGGCTACGCACTCACCCTGACCCCGCGCTTCACGCATCGCATCGGTTCGGTCGACCTGTTCGTCAAGGCCGGGCTTGCGCGTGTCAAGGTCGAAAATGAGGTGACACTGAGTGGCAGTGGAACGATCAACGGCAGCCCCGTATCCGGTAGCTCGCGGCAGATCTTCAGGGACAGCAGTACCGTGCCCGTGATCGGCTTGGGCGCGCAGTTCCTTGTCACGCGCAGTATCGGTATCCGGGGCGACTACACCTACATCAGCAAGGTCGGAGACAGCGCGACCACTGGCGAATCCTCGATCAGGCTGCTCACGGTGTCGGGCGTTTATCAGTTCTGATTCGAAGGCGAGCCAGCGGTCCTGCACCCCGCTGGCTGACCCGGTTCGCGCTCATGCAGTCGGCGGCGCGTCAACGGACGAGCCGCGCGAATGCGCGACGGTACCGCGCTGCGCCTGCCGGAAAAACGATGAAGGTCATCCCATGAGCCTTTGACCGTCGACTATCTCCCCACGGATTGGCAGCACGGATCTACATGCCAGCACGATCCGCAACATCACGTGCGCGCAGTCGCCACGATCGTGATTCAACAATCGTCCTGAATGGAGGCTGCCGATGCATCGTCCCGGAAGACTTGCCGTCATTGCAAGTTCGCTGGCTCTAGTCTCCTCGGGGTGCGCGATCCAGACGCCGCCAGTGCAGCCGATCGAGGCGCCACAGTCCGTCGCCGAACAGCGGCGAGCGCAGACAGCAGTGCAGACGGCGGATAGAACAGCCCCCGTGCTCAAGCGAAAGATCGCGATCGGGCGAGTGAGCAATGAAACCGCCTACGGCCGAACCTTGCTCCGCGATCGTACGCGGCGATCCGCTGGGCAAGCAG
>JBILGF010000362.1:0-3744 GCA_044351195.1 Burkholderiales bacterium | reverse complement strand
CCAGGCACTTCTGCAATGCGCCCGTGACGCAGTCGATCTGCCACTCGTCGACCGGGAGCGGGGTTCCGCACAGGGATGCGGTGGCATCGACCTGCAGCATGACGCCGTGACTGCGGCACAGCCTGCCCAGTTCTGCCAGCGGTTGCAGCATCGTTGTCGAGGTGTCCCCCTGGCAGCAGGCGAGCAGCTTGGGCGAAAACGCGCGGATCTCGGACTCGATCTGCGCGAGGTCGAACACCGTGCCCCATTCGGCCTCGATCACGCGCACCTCGGCACCGACCCGGCGCGCGATCTCGGCTTTCAGCTGGCCGAAGCGTCCGAAGCTCGCCACCAGCACCCGGTCGCCCGGCTCGATCAGCGAGACCATGACGGTTTCGATCGCCGAGCGGGCCGTGCCGTCGATGCACAGCGTCTGCGCATTGGCGGTCTCGAACACGCCGCGATAAAGCGCCTGGGTATCGCGCATGTACTGCCGGAACTGTGGGTCGAACTGGCCGAGCAGTTGTGCGGACATCGCCCGCAGCACCCGGGGATCGGCGTTGATCGGGCCCGGCCCCATGAGCAGGCGAGGCAGCGGGTCGAGTTCGGACAGGGCCTGAGCGGGGATGGTGATGGGCATGGCGGCAACCGTGGCGTGACACGATCTTCGATTGTGATGCGCCGAGTTTAGGACACCGGTGCGCCGGGCGGTCGAAAACGACGGCCGCCCGGGCTCGATTCCGGTCGAAGCCCTGCTCCGGATCGACATCGGAGGCTGCGTGCACGTCGCCCGGGCGGGCACCGACGAGGGCTACAATACGCCGCGAGGCACGGTTCATCGCAGGGCCCGCAAGCGGTGTTCAATCCGCACGCGGGCCAGTGGCTGCAGTCCGGCAGGCCTGCCGAGTCATTTTTCCGTCGCCGATCCTGCCGACGAACCGAACCGCGCCTTCCGCCGAACATGCCGGACCCTTTCGATACGCGACGCACCCCGGAGCCGACGTGGGCCTGATCGAAGCTGCGCGCGCCGCGGGCATTGCACCGGGTTATCACGATATCTGGGGCAACTGGCGAGAAACACCGGCAGCGACGCTGCTCGCCGCGCTGGACGCGCTCGGTCACCCGGGCGCGCCCGACGTCGATGCGCTGGCACGCGCCGTGACGGCACGGCTCGAATCACAGGCGCTCGCACTGCTGCCGGAAACCGTGATCGTCGACGCCGGCCTGCCGACGGCCGTTGGCCTGTCACCGCAGGCCCTTGAGGCCATGGGGCATGCGCCAGGTCATGACGTTCAATGGCGGGTGCTGCTCGAATCGGGCGATCAGGTCGGCGGGCGGGCGATCGTGGAGGGGCATGGCGCCGGACTGCAGCTGCCTGCGCTGCCGCCCGGACGGCACCGGCTGCGCATCCACGGCGATCGCGCAGAGACAGGGACGGACGAGCCCGCCTCTGCGCGTGAGGCGCTTCCCGGGACGGATGCCGTCCTGCTCAGCGCCCCCCCGGGTTGCCACCTGCCGCGCCGGCTGCGCGATGGCGCACGTGAATGGGGTATCGCGGTGCAACTGTATGGCCTGCGGTCCCGACGCAACTGGGGCATCGGCGATTTCACCGACCTGCGGTCGCTGGTCGACGGGGCTGCCCGGCTGGGAGCCGGGGTGCTCGGGTTGAACCCGCTGCACGCCCTGCCGCTCGACCGGCCCGAGCAGTCCAGTCCGTATTCCGCGGTCAGCCGGCTGTTCCTGCATCCGCTGTACATCGATCCGGAAGACATCGATGTGTTCACCGACCCGACGCGGGTCCCTGCGCTGTGCCGTGAATGGGCACCCGAGCCGGCCCGCGCGGCACTGCGCGTTGCCGATCGCATCGACCATGCCGGCGTCGCACGGCTCAAGCTGCAGGTGCTGCGGGCGATCTACGAGGCTTTCGTGCGCGAGGAATGCGGTGGCCACGCGGCGGGCGGCAGCGCAACCCGCACCGGGTGGGGTGCCGGGTTCGAGGCCTTCGGCTCCGGTACCGAAGGACTACTGCTGCATGCGACCTACCAGTCGATCCAGGGTGCGCTGCATGCATCCGACGCCAGCGTCTGGGGCTGGCCGTGCTGGCCCGCGCCGCTGCGCGATCCTGCCGGTGCCGCAGTGGCGGCATGGCAGCAGGAACATGCACACGATGTCGGCTTCCATGTATTCCTCGAATGGACGGCGTCGCGGCAGTGGCAGAAGGTGCGCGCACGGGCGGCGGCGAGCGGCATCCAGCTGTACGGCGATCTCGCGCTGGGTGCCGATCGCGGCGGGTCCGAGGTGTGGGCTGCACAGCCGGAACACGCCCTGGCGATGAGCGCCGGCTGCCCCCCGGATGACTTCAACCTGCAGGGACAGGACTGGGGGCTGCCGCCGCTGCGCCCGGACCGCCTTCGCGCGAACGGCTGCAGCGCGTTTCGCAACGTGCTGGCTGCCAGCATGGCGCGCTTCGACGCGCTGCGCCTGGACCACGTGATGAGCCTGATGCGGCTGTTCTGGATCCCGCCCGGATCCGGCGCATCGGCGGGCGCCTATGTCGATTATCCGTTCGACGAGATGCTGGCGACGCTGCGCATCGAGAGCAACCGTCATCGCTGCATGGTGATCGGCGAGGATCTGGGCACGGTGCCGCCCACGGTACGCGACGGGCTTCGCTGCGCCGACGTGCTGTCCTATCGGTTGCTGGTGTTCGAACGCTCGGCGCCGAACCGCTTCCGGCCGCCGTCCGAGTATCCACGCCTTGCACTGGCATCGGTCGGCAGCCACGACCTGTCGCCCCTGCAGGGCTGGTGGCTGGGCGACGACCTGGCGCAACGCCTGCGCCTCGGGCTGCTGGATGCCGACCAGCATGGGCACTTTTCCTGGGACCGTGGACAGGCGCGCCAGGCACTGCTCGATGCGCTCGCCGAGGCTGGCCTGGTGCCGGCTGGCGAGGCGACCGACGCCGGCCGCCATCCCGCGCTGCCGGTGGCCCTGGTCGACGCCGTGCATGCCTTCCTCGCGCGTACCGATTCGATGTGGACGATGGTCAACCCCGAGGATGTGTTCGGCCTGGTCGACGCAACGAATCTTCCGGGCACCACGGTCGAGCACCCGAACTGGTGTCGCCGACTGCCGGTGCCGGTCGAGGACTGGGCAACGCTGCCCCGATGGCGGGCGACCGCTGCCACCCAGGGCGAGCGGGCACGGCCGCAGCCCTGAAACCGCTCGCCGGCATGGCCCCGGGTGCGGCGTGAGCCGCCGCCGGGTGGTCAGTCAACCCTGGCGCCGGCCACCCGTGCGACTTCGGCCCATTTCGTGATCTCCGCGCGGATGAACGTGCCGAACTGTTCGGGGGTCTGGGCTGCGGAAGGCGACGCGCCCTGCTGGGCGAAACGATCCCGTACCTCGGGCGAGGCGATGGCGCGCAGCACTTCTCGATTCAGGCGCTGCACGATCGGGCGTGGCGTGTCGGCCGGGGCGAGCAGGCCGAACCAGATGATCAGCTCGTAGCCTGGAAGGCCTGCAGCCTCGGCGACCGTCGGCAGGTCGGGCAGGATGGGCAGCCGGGTGCGCGAGGTGACCGCCAGTGCGCGCACCTTGCCCGATCTGATGTGCGGCATCGCGGTCGGCAGGGGTTCGATCTGCAGCTGCACCTGCCCGCCGATCAGGTCGGCGATCGCAGCCGCACCGCCCTTGTACGGGACATGCACCATGTCGATCTTCGCCAGCGTCTTGAGCAGCTCGGTGCCCATGTGCTGGGATGTG
>JBILGF010000438.1:0-3023 GCA_044351195.1 Burkholderiales bacterium | reverse complement strand
GAGGCATAGTTGAGCGTGCCGGGTTTCGCGCGCGCCAGCGCGATCAGGTCCTTCATCGACGCGGCCGGCAGCGAAGGGGTCACCAGCGCAACGCTCGGAACCTCTGCCAGCGGCGCGATCGGTGCGAATCCCTTTACCGGGTCGTAGGGAAGGTTTCGGTACAGGGCGGGGCTGACCGCGACGGTGCTGGTTGCCCCGAAGGCGAGGGTGTAGCCATCGGGATTCGCGCGCGCCGCGATGCCCAGTCCGACGGTGCCGCCAGCGCCCGCACGATTGTCGATCACGACAGTCTGCTTCATCTGTTCGGCCAGGCTCTGTCCGATGATGCGCGCAATCAGGTCATTTATGCCGCCGGGCGGAAACGGAACGACGAGCCGGATCGGACGATCGGGGTAGGCCTGCGCGGCGGCAGGCTGCTGTGCCGCGACGGTGACCGCGCACGCCGGGAAAAGTACGGCCGCGCAGACGCGCGCGAGGGGACGCCGGCGGGGCGGGTGCTGTCGTGCCGATGCGGTCTCGGATCGGGTGTCTGGATTGCCAGTTGCCATGTTCCTGCTCCCAGGGATGTTCGGTCGGCCCGATTGCGGCGTCCCGGCATGGGGCGGCCGCGCCTGCTGCGCTGCGCAGCATGGCACACTTGACGCCTTTCGGCGATCCGGTGACCCCGTCGTCCCGCACCTCCTGCGGGCGGCGTGCCCGGCATGCCTGGCGAGCCTGAGCGGAAGGGGACGGAACATGCGGGTGGCGATCATCGGGGCGGGCAGCATTGCGCGCATTGCGCTCGAGCACACGCAGCGCGGGACGCTCGGCGACGTGGAAGTGGTCGCGCTGATGGGGCGCAGCATGCAATCGCGCGGCAGGGCGCTGGCGCAAGCCAACGGGTGCGCCTTCGTTGCAGACCTCGATGAGCTGCTCGCGACCGCGCCCGACGTGGTGGTCGAAGCCGCTGGCCACGAGGCGGTGCGCCTGCACGCCGAGGCGGTGCTGGCGCGCGGCCTTGCGCTGGTCGTTCTGTCCTGTGGCGCATTGGCCGACGATGCGCTGCGCGGGCGCCTGGAAGCGGCGGCGCGATCTGCCGGCGGGCTGCTGTATGTGCCCTCCGGTGGCATCTGCGGGCTGGACGGCCTGAAGACGATGGCACTGGCCGGTGTCGACGAGGCGTCGATCGCGGTCACCAAGCCGCCGATCGCATGGAAGGGCATCGCCTATGTCGAGCAACTGGGCATCGATCTCGCCGGCCTGCGCGAGGCGACGGTCCTCTATGACGGCCCGGTACGCGAAGGCGCCGGATACTTCCCGGCGAATGTCAACATCGCGGCGGGCCTGGCCCTGGCCGGCATCGGCTTCGACCGCACGCGGCTGAAGGTCGTGGCCGATCCGGCACTCACGCGCAACACACACTTCATCGAGATCCGCGGCAAGGCGAGCGATATCTCGATCAGGCTGGCAAACGTCGCCGACCCGGACAACCCGAAGACGGCGTGGCTCGCCTGCTACAGCGCCCTGTGCGCGATCCGGGAAGCGAAGAGCAACGTGCGCTACGGTACCTGACTCGACGCAGGGATGCGGCGGGCGGCGGGCGGCGGGCAGTCCGGCCCGCAGGTCAGCCGTGCAGACGGCTGTGCCGGGGCACCCGCGCCATCAGGTATTCCATCTGGTCGGCCAGGATGCGCCGGTTCTGCAGGATCATGTGTTCATGCCGGTTCGGCACGTAGGGCAGGTAGAGCAGCGGCATGCGCGCAGCCTCGGGCGTGCGGTTGTCCTTGCGGCTGTTGCAGGACCGGCAGGCCGTGACCACGTTCATCCAGCGGTCTTCGCCGCCGCGCGACAAGGGCACGATGTGGTCGCGCGACAGTTCGCGCTCGCGCAGGCGGTGCCCGCAGTAGGCGCACAGCTGGCGGTCGCGCACGAACAGCGCGGCGTTGACCAGCGCTGGCTCGCACTCGAACGCCTTCGCGAAGACGCCCGAGCCCTTGATCGCGATGATGCTGGCGGTGGACAGCACCGACCGCTCGCCGGTCGAGCGCGACAGCCCGCCGTGGAAAGTACGCACGATGGTGCCGATCGACCAGGCCACCTGACACTTGGCGTGGTAGGTGATCGCCTCTTCGACCAGGAGCCAGCGACGCGGCGTGCCCGCCGGATCGACCTCAAGGATCAGCGGTTCACCTCGCGAGCGGCTACCGTAGGCAGTCATGGTTCCCGAACAGTAGGAACGATGGCCGCCGATGTCAAGCCGCATGAGCATGGCGATCCGGCGGCAGGGCTCGCGGCAGCGACGGACGGCCCGGGGCCGGATGCGGCAGGTCCGGCGCCGGATGCGGCAGGCTGGCGGAAGAGAGTGCGAGTCGAACGCACGGAGGACTGGATCACAGCCCTCACCGGGTTTGAAGTCCGGCCGTCCCACCGGGGACGTTTCCCTTCCCATGAAAGGGCTGGATTATGTCATGCGTCCGGCGGTCCGGCCTCCGGGTAGACATCCGCGACCTTGCGCCGCAGCTTGCGCGCATCGCCGACCCGCAGCGTAAGGCCGGCACTGTCGAAATGTTCGAGCAGCTGTATCGCGAGGCTGCGGCCGATGCCGGCGCGATCGCGGTACTGTGCCGCGTTGAACTGCCCGCCGGGCGCCGCGCTGGCCGTCGCTTCCACGACACGGGCGAGCGCGACGATCGCCGGGCGCAGGTAGATGCGCTGCGGGTCGAGGCGCACCAGTTCGCCGCGCCGGATGCGGCGCTGGAGCATGGCCTGCAATGCCTTCTCGTCGAGCTTTAGCGTCGTGGCGATCTCGCGCACCTGCGGCGGCGCGCTGGGCGTCTTCGAAAGCAGGGGCCGTACGCGTTTCCACATGGCCTCATCGGCGCTGTTGGCCGCGGCATCGAAGCCGGGCACGCGTGCCAGCCCGCCGGAGAGCTCGAGCAGGCGCGCCTGGACCGCGTCTCGCAGCACCGCCTGCAGGATCTCTTCGGGCAGTGCCAGGCCGGCGTTCTTCTGCAGGGCTGCCAGTTCGATGCCGGTGGCCTGGG
>JBILGF010000223.1:0-5820 GCA_044351195.1 Burkholderiales bacterium | reverse complement strand
CTTCGCGGTGGTCACCGAGAGCATCTTCGCCTGGCCGGGCATGGGCAAGCTGCTGATCGATTCGATCAACCAGCTCGACCGGCCGGTGATCGTCGCCTACGTGCTGCTGATCGTGCTGATGTTCGTGCTGATCAACCTGGTGGTCGACGTGCTGTATTCGCTGCTCGATCCGCGCATCCGGCTGGCGGATACGGGCGGTGCGCGATGAGCGCGGCGGCGCCGTCGTTGCAGTCGCCGTTGCGCCGCTTCCTCGGCGACTTCGCCGCGAGCCGGGTCGCGCTCGGCGCGGCAGTCCTCCTCGCAGCCATCCTGTTTGCCGCGCTGTTCGCGCCGCTGCTCTCGCCGCAGGACCCGTACGACCTCGCCCAGCTCGACATCATGGACTCGAAGCTCGCGCCCGGATCGAAGGGCGCAGCGGGCAACACCTTCGTGCTCGGATCGGACGAACAGGGCCGCGACCTGTGGAGCGCGATCCTCTACGGGCTGCGCATCAGCCTCGGCGTGGGCGTGCTGGCCACGGTGGTGGCGATGGCCTTCGGCACGCTCGTGGGCCTTGGCTCGGCATGGATCGGCGGCCGCTTCGATGCGCTGATGATGCGCATCGTCGACCTGCAGCTGTCGTTCCCGGCGATCCTGGTCGCACTGGTGCTGCTGGCGGTACTCGGCCAGGGCGTCGACAAGGTGGTGCTGGCGCTGGTCATCGTGCAGTGGGCCTACTACGCGCGCACGGTGCGCGGCAGCGCGCTGGTCGAGCGCAACCGTGAATACATCGAGGCGGCGCGCTGCCTGGCGCTGTCGCCCACGCGCATCGTGCTGCGCCACCTGCTGCCCAACTGCCTGCCGCCGCTGATCGTGATCGCCACCGTGCAGGTCGCGCATGCGATCGCGCTCGAGGCCACCCTGTCTTTCCTCGGCCTGGGCATGCCGATCACCTCGCCTTCGCTCGGGCTGCTGATCGCCAATGGCTACACCCAGCTGCTGTCGGGCAAGTACTGGATCAGCTTCGTCCCTGGCGTCGCGCTGGTGCTGACCATCGTCGCGATCAACCTGGTGGGCGACCACCTGCGCGACGTACTGAACCCGAGGCTGTCGCGATGAGTGCTGCGGATGCACCCCTGCGCCGACCGCTGCTGCAGGTCGAGGGCCTGCGCACCGGCTTCCCTTCTCGCAACGGCATGCTGCATGCCGTCGACGGTGTCGACTTCAGCCTCGAGCGTGGCGAGATCCTTGGCCTGGTCGGCGAGTCGGGATCGGGCAAGAGCGTCACCGGCTTCTCGATCCTCGGGCTGGTCGACCCGCCGGGGCGCATCCTCGGTGGCCGGGTGCTGCTCGACGGCGTCGACCTCGCGCTGCTCGACGAGGGTGCACGGCGCGCGATCCGCGGCAAGCGCATCGCGATGATCTTCCAGGATCCGATGATGACGCTCAACCCGGTGCTGCGCATCGACACCCAGATGATCGAGGCGATCACCGCGCACGAATCCGTCGGCACGGCGCAGGCACGCGACCGTGCGCGCGCCGCGCTGGTGCAGGTGGGCATCGCGGCGCCGGACGAACGGCTGCTCGCCTATCCGCACCAGCTCTCGGGCGGCATGCGGCAGCGGGTGGCGATCGCGATCGCGCTGGTCAACCGGCCCGATGTGATCATCGCCGACGAGCCGACCACCGCGCTCGACGTGACCATCCAGGGACAGATCCTGTACGAGATGCAGGCGCTGGTGCGCGAGTCCGGCACCGCGCTGGTCTGGATCACCCATGACCTGTCGGTGGTCGCGGGGCTGGCCGACCGGGTCTGCGTGATGTACGCCGGGCGCATCGTCGAGGCCGGCCCGGTCGATGCGGTGCTGGATGCACCGCGCCATCCGTACACGCGCGGGCTGATCGATTCGGTGCCGGCGATGAACCCGCGCGGCCGGCCGCTGGCGCAGATCCCGGGTAATGCGCCCTCACCGGTCGACCTGCCGCCCGGGTGCGCGTTCCGGGCGCGCTGCACCCGCGCGAACGAGCGCTGCGGCGAGATGCCGCCCCTCGCGCCGCCGGCCGATGAAGGCGCCGTGTCGCGCACGGTGCGCTGCTGGAACCCGGGGCCACTGCCGGCGGCGGGCACGCGATGAACGAGGTCCCGCTGCTCGAACTGCGCGGCATCGAGCGCCGCTTCGAACGCCCGCTCGACCTGGCTGCGCGTATCGCCAACCGCTTCGGCGCCGGCATGCGTGCGCAGGTGGTGCATGCGGTCGACCGGGTCGACCTCGCGCTCGCACGGGGCGAGGTGGTCGGCCTGGCCGGCGAATCCGGCTGCGGCAAGTCGACACTGGCACGCATCGCCGCCGGCATCCTGCAACCCGGCCGCGGCGAACGACTGTGGCAGGGCCGCTCGATCGCGGCGATGCCGAAAGCGGAGAAGACCGCCACCGAACTCAAGGTGCAGATGATCTTCCAGGATGCGTTCGCCTCGCTCGATCCGCGCATGCGCGTGGACGACCTGGTCGCCGAGGCACCGCTCGCGCACGGCCTGCTCGACCGGGCCGGCAAGAACGAACAGGTCGACACGCTGCTGCGCCAGGTCGGGCTCGACCCGGCAGCAAAGCGGCGCTGGCCGCACCAGTTCTCCGGCGGCCAGCGCAGCCGCATCGGCATCGCGCGCGCACTCGCGGTGCGCCCGGACGTGCTGGTCTGCGACGAGGCGGTGGCCGCACTCGATGTATCGATCCAGGCCCAGGTGCTGAACCTGTTCATGCAGTTGCGCGCCGACCTCGGCCTGACCTACCTCTTCATCAGCCACGACCTCGGCGTGATCCGCCACCTCGCCGACCGGGTACTCATCATGTACCTCGGCCGCATCGTCGAGTCTGCGCCGGCAGCGCAGCTGTTCGCGGCGCCGAACCATCCGTACACGCAGGCGCTGCTGGCCGAGGTGCCCACGCTCGCGCTGCGCCGCCGCCAGTACCGGCCGGTGCGCGGCGAGATCCCCTCGCCCCTGGCGCCGCCGCCAGGCTGCCATTTCCATCCACGCTGCCCGCATGCGCTGCCGCGCTGCGCGGTCGAGGCGCCGGCCCTGCGCGAGATCGCGCCGGGGCGCCAGTCGGCCTGCCACCTGAACGATGGAACCTGAGCGCCCCCGGCCCGACACGCAGCTGCGGTCGAACGACGGGCCGCCGGAGCGGGACGCGGCGGCACCCGCACGGCCGCCGTTGCTCGATCCCCCGGTCGCGGTCGAAGCGGTGTTCGCGTTCCTGCTGTCCGGGCTGCTCTGCTGGAATGCCTGGCCGTGGATCGCGGCCCAGGCGGCCGGCGAGACGGCAGCGCCGGGCGGGCCGTCGGCGATCATCGGTGCCGTCCTGCTCTACGGGCTCGCCTGGCCGGCAATTGCGGCCGCGACGATGGGTGCACTGCACTACGCGCTTCGGGGGCTGGCGGCCAGGACGCGATTGGCGGTGTCGGGTGTACTGCTGGCAGGCCTCGTGACGGCGCTTCTCCTTTGATGGATGACGATTTCAACCGTCTGGCATCGTTTCCGTGCGTTGCACGCCACATCCACGCAAGCTAGTATTACTCAGTAATACATCTGGAATCCGCATGGATACGACGTCGGTGACAAGCAAGGGGCAGGTCACGATCCCGAAGGAGATCCGACGGCAGCTCGGCATACGCCAGGGCAGTCGAATCGAATTCGTGATGGCGGGCGATCGTGTGGAGCTGCGCGTCAAGAGCACCCCGGCGAGCGCCCCGGGCAACGGGTTCGGCCTGGTCAAGAGTCGGAAGTCGTCCGTACCTGTCGACTTCGACCCTGCCTCGCTGCTGGAACGATGACCGGTCTGGACACGAATGTCCTGGCCCGCTACTACATCGAGGACACGACAGACGCGGAAGGCGAGTTGCAGCGGGAAGCTGCGCGTCGCCTGATCGAATCCGGCCAGGCGCTCATGATCAGCAAGACCGTCCTGCTGGAACTCGAGTGGCTGATGCGCGGATACTACCGGCTCGCGTCGAGCGATATCCAGGCCGTGTTCGAGCATGTGCTTGCCTTGCCCCAGGCCTGCATCGAGGATCGGGGTGCGGTGGAGCATGCCGTCGCCAACATGGCCGCAGGCTTCGACTTCGCCGACGCGCTTCACCATGCGAGTTACAGGACGTGCACCGCCGTGGCCTCGTTCGATGACCGCAGGTTTGCTCGACGTGCCCGCAGGATGGGACTGACACCGACCGTGATCGTTCCGGCGTGACACGCGTGCGGGGCCCGGTGCACGGCCCATGTTAGATTCCCGCCCCGCAGCTCCGCCCCGCAATACCGCCCCGCAGCTTCGCCCCAGACACCCGCCAGAGGATCCGCCATGATCGAAATCAACCAGCGCCCCGCCGCCGGCCCGACCATCCGCCTGCATCCGGACGACAACGTGCTGATCGCACGCACGCTGATCGAGCTGGGCGCGAAGCTCGACGGTGGCCTGACCAGCCGCGGCCAGGTCCCGGCCGGCCACAAGATCGCCGCGCGCGCGATCGCCAGGGACGAGCCGATCCGCAAGTACAACGTCACCATCGGCTTTGCCTCGGCCGACATCCCGGCCGGCGCCTACGTGCACTCGCACAACATGGAGTTCCGCGAATACCAGCGCGACTACGCGTACACGCGCGACTACAAGCCGGTCGAGATGATCCCGGAAGCCGAGCGGGCGACGTTCATGGGCATCGTGCGCGCGAACGGTCAGGTCGCCACGCGCAACTTCATCGGCGTGCTGTCGACGGTCAACTGCTCGGCCACGGTCGCGCACAAGATCGCCGAATACTTCACCCCCGAGCGGCTGGCCGAGTATCCGAATGTCGACGGCGTGGTCGCCTTCGCCCACGGCACCGGCTGCGGCATGGAGATGACCGGCGAGCCGATGGACCTGCTGCGCCGGACGATGGCCGGCTATGCGCTGCATGCCAACCTGGCCGGCGCGCTGATCGTCGGCCTGGGCTGCGAGCGCAACCAGGTGAACAAGCTGCTCGCCGAGCAGAAGCTCAACGCCGGTGCACGGCTGCATACCTTCGTGATGCAGGACGAGGGCGGCACCACCAAGACGATCGCCGCCGGCATCGCCGCCGTGAAGTCGATGCTGCCCGAGGCGAACAGGGTCACCCGCACGAAGATCCCGGCGAGCCACATCACCGTCGGCCTGCAGTGCGGCGGGTCGGACGGCTTCTCCTCGATCACCGCCAACCCGGCGCTGGGCGCTGCGATGGACCTCCTGGTGCGCCATGGCGGCACCGCGATCCTGTCCGAGACGCCCGAGATCTATGGTGTCGAGCACACGCTCACTGCGCGCGCCCGGTCGAAGGAAGTCGGCGAGAAACTGATCGAACGGATCCGCTGGTGGAAGGACGAGTACACCCCGGGCCGCGACACCCAGATCAACGGCGTGGTCAGCCCGGGGAACCAGTCGGGCGGCCTCGCCAACATCTTCGAGAAGTCTCTGGGTTCGTCGATGAAGGGCGGAACCGGCCCGCTGATGGAGGTCTACCGCTACGCCGAGCCGGTAACACAGAAGGGCTTCGTGTTCATGGACACGCCCGGCTTCGACCCGGTCTCGGCCACCGGCCAGATCGCCGGCGGCGCGAACGTGATCTGCTTCACTACCGGCCGCGGCTCGATGTTCGGCGCAAAGCCGGTACCCTCGATCAAGCTCGCCACCAATACCCCGATGTACACCCGGCTCACCGAAGACATGGACATCAACTGCGGCGGTATCCTCGACGGCAGCCACACCCTGCAGGAGATGGGGCAGGAGATCTTCGAGCACATCCTTCGCACCTGCTCGGGCGAGCGCTGCAAGAGCGAAC
>JBILGF010000177.1:0-6778 GCA_044351195.1 Burkholderiales bacterium | reverse complement strand
TGGGCGACCACGAGTTCGTGCCGTGGAACATCGGCGTCACCGGCTGAGGCGCCTGCAACAGCAGATCCGTCGCGGCAGCAGGCCCCCGGCACGAGGGGCAGCCGCGGCCACCCGACAACCAGGGAGGAGACCCGATGCGCACGCGTGCCGTTCTACCGATGGCGATGGCTGCCGTCTTTGCAGCAGACCTGCAGGCGCAGTCCAGCGCGCAGCAGCGGCCGATCCGGATGATCGTGGCGAATGCGCCGGGCAGCATCAGCGATGTGTTCGGCCGCATCCTGTTCGTGCGCATGGCCGAGCAGCTGGGCCAGACCATCGTGGTCGACAACCGCCCCGGCGCGGGCGGCATGCTCGGCCTCGAGCTGGGCGTGCGGGCAGTCCCTGATGGCACCACGCTGACCACGGCCACCGCCGCGGCGCTCACCGTACTGCCGCACATCCACCGCAAGCTCGGCTTCGACCCGACCAAGGACATCGCGCCAATTTCCATCTTCGTCAACACGCAGACGGCGCTGTGCGTGAATGCGCAACTGCCGGTCAGGACGGTCGCCGAGTTCGTCGAACTCGCCCGGGCGAAGCCCGGCCAGCTGAACATGTCCTCGGCAGGCATCGGCTCCACCAGCCACCTCGGCGGGCTGCTGTTCACCACGCTGGCCAGGATCGAAGGCAACCATGTGCCCTACAAGGGCGGTGGGCCATCGATGATGGCGGTGGCCCAGGGAGAAGCCCAGTGGTCGCTGGGGCCTCTGGGTGCCGCGGTCGCGCATGTCAAGGCCGGGCGGATGCGCTGCCTCGCAACCGGGGGCGACCGGCGTTCGGTCGCCATGCCCGAGCTTCCGACCATCGCCGAGAGCGGTGTGCCCGGCTACCTGTTCACCGGCTGGAACGGCGTGTTCGCCCCGCGCGGCGTGCCGCCTGCGATCCTCGCCCGATTGAACGCGTCGATGCGCGACCCGCTGGCTTCGGCCGAACTGCGCGCGCTGTACCTCGCACAAGGGGAAGAGCCCGCCTACACGACCCAGGCCGAGTTCGCGGCGCTGATCCGCAAGGATCTCGAGCGCATGGGAGGGCTGGTGAAGGTCGCGGGACTCAGCTCGGACAACTGACCGGCGGACGCCCGGGCTGCGGACGGCTGCGGCCGGGCGACAGAACGGGCGACAGAACGGGAGGCGCGGCCGGCCGGTCTAGCCGCGCCAGTTGTCCGCCGCGCCGTGCTCGTCGACATAGGCCTCGAGCGCGGCCAGCGAACGCACCGCCGCATAGCGCACGTTGCCACCAGCGGGCACGCTGAACCGGTAGGCCTCGCCCTTGGGCACCTGCACGACATCGCCCGGGCGGGCCTGCCGGGCCTCGCTGCCGACCTCGGTATCGAGCAGGCCCGAGATCACGTACACGAACAGTTCGTGCGCCGCCTGCTGTTCTCCCGATGCGTGGCCGGGAACCGACTCGACGAACCCGAAGCCGAGGTAGGTACCTTCCACCCAGTGTTCGGTGTGGCCCGAGGCCGCAGGCGCATCCAGGCCGTCCAGCATCGGGTAGTAGCAGTTTCCCAGTCCGTCGAGGATGGCCTTCGACTGTTCGGGTGCCTTCTCCTGCCCCGGATAGCGACCCGCCTCGAATTCGCGCCGGACCTCGACCGCCGACAGTGCCTGGTCGGGCAGACCCTCGTCGGCTGCGGCGCCGATCAGCGTCCAGGTGCGGTCCTTGATGTAGAGGTAGTGCAGGTCCTCCGCCTCGGTCGCCTTGAAGCCGTGCCGGGCGAACGGCGGGATATGCACGAAAGTACCGGGTGGCACGATCCGGCGATCGCGCCCGACCATGCAGTTGATGCTGCCCCTGAGCGGGAAGGCCATCAGTTCGTTCGGATGATAGTGCAGCTCGGAGCCCGTGCCCGCGCGCTTGAGGACCAGGCGGAAGTACAGGTATCGGCCCTCGATCACCGGGCCTTCCGCGGTGGACAGATGCGGGTTGAGGTGGTGCGACTCGAGGTCCTCGAAACGGTGGAAGGCCATGCACGGCTCCGGCAGTGGTCGACGCGAGGCGACAACCGTAGTCTGCCGCCCGAGTGCTTGTCAACGCTGCACTGCACCGGCCCTATACTGCGCCGATGCTCAGCTATCGCCACGCCTTCCATGCCGGCAACCACGCCGATGTGCTCAAGCACATGGTGCTGGTCGACCTGATCGGCCACCTCAAGCAGAAGGACAAGCCGTTCTGGTACATCGACACGCATGCCGGGGCCGGCGTGTATGCGCTCGACACGCCCACCGCGCTGAAGACCGCCGAGTTCCGCGACGGCATCGGCCGTCTGTGGCAGACGGAGCCCCTGCCCGCACCGGTAGCGACCTATGTCGAACAGGTGCGCGCGCTCAACCGCAGCGGGCGGCTGCTGCGCTATCCCGGGTCGCCGCAGCTCGCGCTGCAACTGCTTCGGCCCGCCGACCGGCTGCACCTGTTCGATCTGCATTCCACCGACAGCCGCCTGCTGCAGAAACAGTACGGCAGCGACCGCCGCATCCGCGCGATCGCCGGTGACGGCTTCGCGGGACTGAAGGCGCTGCTGCCACCGCAGCCGCGGCGCGCACTGGTGCTGATCGATCCGTCCTATGAAGACCGGCAGGACTACCGGCAGGTGGTCGACGCGGTGGACGATGCATTGCGCCGCTTCGCCACCGGCGTCCTCATGATCTGGTATCCGTTGCTGGCGAAACGCGAGGCCGTCCGCCTGCCGGCCGCACTGGCGGCGCTGCGCGAGCGCGACTGGCTGCAGGTGCAACTGCAGGTGAAGGCTCCCGCGCAGGACGGCATCGGCATGCATGGCAGCGGCCTGTTCGTGTTCAACCCGCCATGGACCCTGCCGGCGATGCTCGAGGAAGCGCTGCCCGCGCTGGTGAGGCTGCTCGGCCAGGATGCAGGTGCCGGGTATCTGCTCAACCACACGATCGCCTGAGCGCCCGCCAGGACGCCTCGAATGGACGCCGCGCGAGCTACGTCCGACGACCGCGTCCGACGACCGCGTCCGAGCACCGCGTTTGCGGCATCGCCGGGCAAGCTGATAAGCTCGTCGCTCTGAAGGAACCGGTTCGCAGGCTCGATCCTGCGGCACTTCACCCGACTCACGCCGGCATCCATTGCCGATGGCGTACGGGAGAAGCAACGACCACGGCACCCGACGTATCGCCGGACACGGCCTTTCCCGCTGCCCGCCCGGTACGGACATCCACTGGAGGATGCACGATGCATGGAATCTCTCGCGCGCTGCTGGGCAGCGTCGGCCTGCTGTCCGCGTTCGCTGCGGGTGTTCCGCTCGCGCACGCACAGGCGTTCCCCAACAAGCCCTTGCGGATGATCCTGCCGTTCCCGCCGGGCGGGCCGACCGACCTGCTCGGCCGCACGATCGCCGCGCGCATGTCCGAGAACGTCGGCCAGCCGGTGGTTGTCGAGAACCGGCCCGGTGCCGGCGGCAACCTCGGGCTCGAGGTGGCGTCCAAGGCATCGCCCGATGGCTACTCGATGACCCTGTCCTCGCCGCTGATCGCGATCAGCCCGTTCCTGTACGACAAGCTCAACTACGATCCGGCGAAAGACCTGCTGCCGATCTCGCTGGTTGCCTACATCCAGAACATCCTGATCGTGCACCCCTCGGTGCCCGCGAAGAACATCAACGACCTCATCAGGATCGCGCGCGCGCACCCGGGCAAGCTCAACTTCAGTTCGGGCGGCATCGGTACCACCGGACACCTCGCCGCGGAACTGCTCAACAGCCTGATGAAGATCCGGGTCGAGCATGTGCCCTACAAGGGCTCGGGCCAGGCGATGGTCGGCCTGATGTCGGGACAGACCGACATGCTGATCATGGCCGCGCCGATCGCCACCCCGCATGTGCAGGCGGGCAAGATCCGCGCGCTGGCAATGCTCTCGGAGAAGCGGCATGGCCCGCTGCCCGACGTGCCCACCGCCGCCGAGTCCGGCGTGAAGAACTTCGAGGTGCCGATCTGGTACGGCATCCTCACTGCGGCGGGTAC
This sequence comes from Burkholderiales bacterium, assembly GCA_044351195.1. Taxonomy (GTDB): domain Bacteria; phylum Pseudomonadota; class Gammaproteobacteria; order Burkholderiales; family CAIKXV01; genus CAIKXV01. The sequence goes on along the minus strand of JBILGF010000177.1, from coordinate 2,753 downwards.
GCCCCAGGCACTGGTCGGCCGCCTGAACCAGGAGATCGGTCGCGTCATGAACGATCCGGCGATGCGCGAGAAGTTCATCGCCTCCGGCATCGAGCCGCAGAGCAGCACGCCGGAACAGTTCGCCGCCTTCATCCGCAGCGAGGGCGAACGTTACGGCAAGGTGATCCGCGCAGCCAACATCAAGCCGCAGTAGCCCCGGAGTCACCGCATGAACCGCAAACCGTCGATCCGCAGCCTGCTCGGCACCGAGAAGCCGCTGGTCCTGCCCGGCGCCCATGACGCGCTGTCCGCGCTGCTGATCAGGCAGGCCGGCTTCAAGGGCTTCTTCATCGGCGGCTTCCAGACCGCCGGTGCCCGGCACGGGCTGCCCGACATCGGGCTGTGCCAGCTCGGTGAGTTCGGCGCGGCGTTCCGCGACATGGTCAACGCCTGCGACCTCCCGGTACTGGTGGACGCCGACAACGGCTACGGCGACGTGAAGAACTGCGTGCACCTGCTCAACAGCTACGAGCAGATGGGCATCTCGGCACTGTTCATCGAAGACCAGGTCGCACCCAAGCGCTGCGGGCACATGGCCGGCAAGCGGGTGGTGCCGACCGAGGAGATGGAAGCCAAGCTGCGCGCCATGAGCGCGAACCGGATGGACCCCGAGACGTTCATCGTCGCGCGCACCGATGCCCGTGCGATCCACGGAATCGATGAGGCGCTGCGCCGGGCCGAGCGCTATGTGCGCGCGGGCGCCGATGGCGTGTTCATCGAGTCGATGCTGAACGAGGAAGAGATGGCACGCGCGGTGCGCGAGATCGACACCGTGCACGTGGCCAACATGCTCGAGGGCGGGCTGTCGCCGATCGTCAAGCCCTCGGTGCTGGGCGAGATGGGCTACGGCATCGCGCTCTATGGCATCACCCTGCTGCTGCGGGTGGTGAAGACGATGCAGCTCGCGCTGGCCGACCTGCGCAGCGACGAACTGAAGCTGGTCGGCACCGGTGCGAAGTTCGACGACTACCTGAAGGTCGTCGGCATCGACCGCTGGCGCGCGATCGAGGAGCAGTTCGGCGAGCAGCACGCCGACAGCGCGAAGACCGGCCACTAGCCGCGGCCACGGCACCGGTGCGCGGAGCCACCCTCATGTCCTGCCCTGCGCCGCGAGGCAGGACGCGATGATCCGGGCTGCGGTGATCGGCCTGGGCCGCTGGGGCCGCAACCATGTGCGTTCGGTGCAGCGTCCGGACGCAGTTGCCAGCACGCACCTGCGCTTCGTGCGCGCGGTGGTGCAGACGCCTGCTAAATCGGCAGACTTCGCGCGCGAGCACGGCATCGAGCTCGGCACCGACCTCGACGCCGTACTTGCCGATCCGTCGATCGACGCGGTGGTGCTGGCCACGCCCAATTCCCAGCATGCCGCCCAGGTGCGCGCCTGCGCTGGGGCAGGCAAGTCGGTGCTGTGCGAGAAGCCGCTCGCGCTGAGGCTCGAAGATGCCCGCGCCGCCGTGCAGGCCTGCGTCGACGCGGGCGTGGTACTCACCGTGGGCCAGGACAAGCGACACTGGCCATCGGTGCGCGAGCTGGGCCAGGTGGTGGCCAGCGGCGCGCTCGGGCCGGTGCTGCACGCCGAGGGCCATTTCAGCAACGAGAACCAGAGGAATTTCTTCACCAGCTGGCGCGAGCGACCGGAAGAGGCACCGGCCTCCAGCCTCACCGCCACCGGCATCCATGTTCTGGACGCGATGATCCACCTGTTCGGGCCGGTGGCGCGCGCGCGCGCGAGTACCGTCTCGCAGCCGCCGCCGGAACAGGCGCTCGACGCGCTCACCCTCGTGTTCGATTTCGTGCGCCCGATGTCGGCCGTGCTCTGCGGCGTGCGCCCGACGCCGCTGTTCTGGCGGCTGCATGTATTCGGCCGCGACGGCTCGGCGGAGGCGATCGGCGACTGTGAAGTCGTGGTGCGACTGAGCGGAAAACCGGTGCAGCGCCTCGACCTGCAGCCGGTGGACGGCCTGCGCCTGCAACTGGAGACCTTCGCCGCTGCAGTCGCCGTGCGGGCCACGACTGAAGGCTGGCCGATCCCGCCGCGGGAAATGCTCGGTACCATAGCAGCACTGGAAGCCGTCGCGCAGTCGCTGCGCTCAGGGGCAACGGCCGAAGCCGGCCAGCCGGGCGAATAGGCAAGCAGGTACCGCCCGCACGACAACTCGGGGAAGGACAGGCCAGATGTCACAGGTAGCAACGCCACCGCAGCAGACCAGGGATCGAGCGACGCAGTCGGCGCCCGGCAGGGGCCGTGCGATCGTCATCGGGGGCTCGCTCGGCGGGCTGTTCGCAGCGAACCTTCTGCTCGCCCGCGGCTGGGACGTGAAGGTCTACGAACGTGCGAGCGACGACCTCGCCACCCGCGGTGCCGGCATCGGCACCCACGAGGAGCTGTTCGCGGTGATGCGCGAGCTCGGCGTGACCATCGACGAGACGATCGGCGTTGCGGTCGACCGTCGCATCTGCCTGGCGCTCGACGGCTCGCTGGTGCACGAGCGCAAGGTGCCGCAGATCATGAGCGCCTGGGCGCGCGTCTACCGGCCCCTGAAGGCGATGCTGCCCGACCGCTGCTACCGGCCGGGTACCGCGCTCACCGGCTTCACCGAGCATGCCGACCGGGTCGTGGTCGAGCTGTCCGATGGCACGCGCGACACCTGCGACCTGCTGGTCGGCGCCGACGGCATCCGCTCGACGCTGCGCTCGCTCTGGCAGCCCGGCGC
>JBILGF010000149.1:0-7198 GCA_044351195.1 Burkholderiales bacterium | reverse complement strand
ATGCCGGTTTACGTGGGCTACATCGCCTGGCGCGGCGTGCTGCAGGAAAGCGCGATGCCACCGGCGCTGCATGCGGCGCTGATGCCCAATTATGCGTTCGGGCTGCCCGAGGGCGAGATGATGCTGGCCTACCCGGTGCCCGGCAAGGGCGACGATGTCCGGCCCGGCCACCGTGGCTACAACTTCGTCTGGTACCGTCCCACCGACGAGCACACCGAGTTGCCCGACCTGTGCACCGATGCCAGCGGCCGCTGCCATGGCCAGTCGATCGCCCCGCCGCTGATCCGCCCCGACGTGGTTCATGCGATCAGGAAGACCGCGCGCGAGGTGCTCGCGCCGCCGATCGCGGAAGCATTCGAACTGACCGCGCAGCCGTTCTTCCAGGCCATCTACGACCTCGAGTCGACGACGGTCGCGAAGGGCCGCATCGCGTTGCTCGGCGATGCCGCGTTCGTCGCGCGCCCCCATATCGGCGCCGGGGTGAGCAAGGCGGCCCTCGATGCGCTGGACCTCGCCAACCAGCTCGATGCCGCGCCCGGCGACGTTCCCGGCGCACTGGCCACCTACGACGTGCGCCGGCGCAACTTCGGCAGCCGGGTGGTCGAGCGCTCCCGCTGGGTCGGTGGCTACGTGCAATGGCACGGCAAGCCCAGGCACCTGCACCCGGCCAGCATGATGCCGACCGGGCCGGAACACGTGCTGCGCGAGATCGGCGCACCGCTGGCACAGATCAAGGAACTGCACGAAATGATGTAAGGTCAGGGCATGGTCGGCCCCGCATGGCGCGCATCCGACCGCCAACGGACAGTCGATCCAGGGACTCATGACCGACAACGATCGCCAATGGCACGCGTCCGAGGCCGCCTGCGCATTGCAGTCCCTGGACAGCGCGACCCACGGCCTGGGCCAGGATGAAGCGGCCCGCCGCCTGCAGACCTACGGCCCGAACCGCCTCGCCGAGGCGCCACCGCCGGGTCTCCTTGCGCGGCTGCTGCGCCAGTTCAACAACATGCTGCTGATCGTGCTGATGGTCGCGGCCGCAGTGACGGCCGCGATGGGCCACCTGATCGACAGCGGCGTGATCGCCGCGGTCGTCCTGGTGAACGCGCTGATCGGATTCGTGCAGGAGGGCAAGGCCGAGCGCGCGCTGCAGGCGATCCGCCACCTGCTCGCGCCCCATGCCGTGGTGCTGCGCGACGGCCATCAACACGACATCGACGCCGCCGGCCTGGTGCCGGGGGACATCGTGCTGCTTGCCTCGGGCGACAGCCTGCCAGCGGATGTACGGCTGATCCAGGCGCGCAACCTGCGCGTGGACGAGTCTGCGCTCACCGGCGAATCGATGCCGGTGGACAAGGACACCACCCCGGTGGCCGCCGACGCGGCGATCGGCGACCGGCTGTGCATGGGCTATGCCGGCACGCTGGTGACCCAGGGACAGGCCCGCGCGGTAGTGGTTGCCACCGGTTCAGACACCGAGATCGGCCGCATCGGGCGCATGCTCGAGTCGGTCGAGTCGGGCACCACGCCGCTGCTCGAGAAGATGGCCGTCTTCGGTCGCCGGCTCACCCTGGTGATCCTGGCCGCCGCGGCCGCCCTGTTCGCGTTCGGCACGCTGGTGCGCGGCATGAGCATGGCCGACGCCTTCATGGCAGCGGTCGGGCTGGCGGTGGCGGCGATCCCGGAGGGCCTGCCCGCGATCCTCACCATCACGCTGGCCCTTGGCGTGCAGCGCATGGCGCGCCGGCATGCGGTGATCCGTCAGCTGCCCGCGGTCGAGACCCTGGGCTCGGTGACCGTCATCTGTTCCGACAAGACCGGTACCCTCACCCGCAACGAGATGACGGTGCAGTCGGTGATCTGCGCCGGGCAGTCCTTCGATGTCGAGGGGGCCGGCTACGCACCGACCGGGGCGATCTCGCTCGACGGGCGACCGGTCGATGCCGCGCAGGCCGGGACGACCCATCCGGTGCTGATGCGCCTGGCCGAGGCCGCCGCACTGTGCAACGACGCCAGCCTGCACGAAGATGGCAACGGCTGGCAACTGGCCGGCGACCCGACCGAAGGCGCGCTGCTCACGCTGGCGATGAAGGCCGGGTTGAACCCGACCGAACTGAAGCTCGAGCACGAGCGACTGGACCTGATCCCGTTCGAATCCGAGCACCGCTTCATGGCCACCCTGCATCCGGACGGCGATACGAACCGGGTGCTGGTGAAAGGCGCACCCGAGCGCGTGCTCGCGATGTGCGACCGGCAGGCACGCAGCGCCGGCGATGAAGAACCGCTGGCCGAAGCGCGCTGGCGCACCGCCATCGAGGAACAGGCCCGTGCCGGTCGGCGCGTGCTCGCACTGGCCACCCGGACGCTTCCCGGCGAGCGGCGCGACCTGCAGCATGCCGATGTCGAACAGGGGCTGACGCTGCTGGGTATCGTCGGCATCATCGACCCGTCACGGCCGGAAGCCGTTCAGGCGGTCGCGCGCTGCCAGGCGGCCGGCATCCGGGTGGTGATGATCACCGGCGACCATGGCATCACCGCTGCTGCGATCGCCGAACAGCTGGGCATGGGCGGCGGCCGGCAGGCGATCACCGGGCCGCAGATCGAGGCGATGGACGACGCCGCGTTGCGCGAAGCGGTGCGCGATGCACGCGTGTTCGCCCGCGCGAGCCCGGAACACAAGCTGCGCCTGGTGCGCGCCCTGAAGGCCAACGGCGAGATCGTCGCCATGACCGGCGATGGCGTCAACGACGCTCCGGCCCTGAAGCAGGCCGATGTCGGCGTCGCGATGGGCCGCAAGGGCACCGAGGCCGCCAAGCAGGCCGGTGCCGTGGTGCTGGCCGACGACAACTTCGCCTCGATCGCCCATGCAGTCGAGGAAGGACGCACGGTCTACGACAACCTGAAGAAGACCATCACCTTCCTGCTGCCGGTCAACGGCGGCGAGTCGCTGACCCTGCTGCTGGCCGTGCTGCTGGGGATCGCACTGCCGATCCTGCCCGCGCAGGTGCTGTGGGTGAACATGGTGAGCTCGGTCGCGCTGGCGATGGTGCTGGCCTTCGAGCCGACCGAGGCCGGCGTGATGCGCCGCCCGCCCCGGCCGGTCGGCGAACCGTTGCTGTCGCGTTTCCTGGTCTGGCGCATCGTGTTCGTGTCCACCCTGTTCCTCGCGGGCATCTTCGGCATGTTCGAATGGGCGCGCGCGCAGGGCGCCAGCATCGAAGCCGCGCGCACCGCCGCGGTCAACACCCTGGTCTGCATGGAGGTGTTCTACCTGTTCAGCGTGCGCTACCTGAAGGCACCCTCGTTCAGCTGGCAGGGCGTGCGCGGCACCCCGCGCGTGCTGGCCGCCGTGGCCGGGGTATTCGTGCTGCAACTGCTGTTCACCTATGCGCCGCTGATGAACACGCTGTTCCAGACCGAGCCTCTGCCCTTCGAATGGGGTATCGCGATCATCGCCGCGGGCGTCGCGGTGGTGTTGATCCTGGAGGTGGAGAAAGCGGCGCTGCGGCGGTTGGAAGCCCGCAGTAGCCAGGTCGCAAGCTGAAGGCCTTGCCCTTTGCCGCTTGACACAGTGATAGGGGGTGCAACCTCGCCAACGGTGGCGCGCAGGACGCACCCTCCCCCGAGTTAGAATCCATCCCACGCCATACACACCCGGAAGGAACGCCATGGAACTCGGACTCAAGGGCAAGGTCGCCCTGATCACCGGCGGCAGCGAAGGCATCGGCCGCGCCACCGCCCTGTGCCTGGCCAGGGAAGGCGCGATCGTCGCGATCTGCGCACGCCGCGCCGAGCCGCTGGCTGCGGTCGAAAAGGAACTGCTCGCCACCGGCGCCACCGTGTTCGCCTTCCAGGGCGATGCAACCAACGCCGAGCAGATGCAGCAGTGGGTGAAGCAGGTCCACGACACGTTCGGGAAGATCGACATCCTGGTCAACAACGCCGGCGGCTCGGGCCAGCTGTCGTTCGACGATGTCGACGAGGCGCGCTGGCAGGAAGACGTGTCGGTCAAGCTGTTCGCGCCGATGCGGCTGATCCGCCTCGTGCTGCCGTACATGAAGGCACAGAAGTCGGGCTCGATCATCAACCTGACGATGGCGGCCGCCGCCACGCCAGGCGCAAACCAGTTGCCGACGGTGGTGAGCCGGCAGGCCGGGGCGACGCTGGCCAAGGCGCTGTCGAAGGAACTCGGCCCGCACAACATCCGGGTCAACGTGGTCTGCGTCGGCAAGATCAAGACGCCGCAGCAGGCGCGCGGTGCCAAGCGCAACAACCTGACGGTCGAAGAGCACTTCGCCCGCAATGCCAAGTCGGTGCCGCTGCAGCGCATGGGCGACCCGGAAGACATGGGCAACGCCATCACCTTCCTGGTCTCGGATGCGGCCGGCTACATCACCGGCACCTGCGTGAACGTCGACGGCGGCCTGTCCGGCGTGCTCTGACCCCGATGAAATCCACCCAAGCCCTGCACGACCTCGGCCAGAGCCTCTGGCTGGACAACATCACGCGCGACCTGCTCGACAACGGCACGCTGGCGCGCTACATCGCCGAGCTGTCGGTGACCGGCCTGACATCGAACCCGACGATCTTCGCGGGTGCGATCGGCGGCAGCAAGGCGTATGACGCGGGTATCGCCGCGAAGACGAAGGCCGGCCTGAGCAACGAGGCCCTGTTCGTCGAACTGGCGCTGGAAGACCTGCGCCGCGCCGCCGACCTGTTCCGTCCCGAGTTCGAGCGCACGGGCGGCGTCGATGGCTGGGTGTCGATGGAAGTCTCGCCGCTGCTGGCAAGCGACACCGCCGGCACGATCGCCGAGGCGCTGCAGATCCACCGGCAGGCGGACCGGCCGAACCTGTTCGTGAAGATCCCCGGCACGCCGGAGGGACTACCCGCGATCGAGGCAGCGATCTTCGCCGGGGTGCCGGTGAACGTGACCCTGCTGTTCTCCTGCGCGCAGTACGAAGCGGCCGCCGAGGCCTGGCTGCGCGGCATCGAGCGCCGCATCGATGCAGGGCTCGATCCGCGCATCGATTCGGTCGCCTCGCTGTTCATCAGCCGCTGGGATGCGGCAGTCGCCGGCAAGGTACCGACGGCACTGAACAACCGGCTGGGCATCGCCATCGGCCAGCAGGCCTGTATCGCCTACCGCAACCTGCTCGCCTCGGTGCGCTGGAAGCGGGTGATGGCGGCCGGTGCCCGGCCGCAGCGGCTGCTCTGGGCCAGCACCGGCACCAAGGACCCGGCCGCACCCGACACGCTCTACATCGAGGCGCTGGCCGCACCCGACACGGTGAACACGATGCCGGAAAAGACACTGCTCGCGTTCGCCGACCACGGCAAGGTGGCTGGTGCCATCGGTGCCGGCCGCGATGGCGAACCGGCGGCGACCCTGGCGGCGTTCAAGGTGGCCGGCGTGGACATCGATGCGCTGGCACTGAAGCTGCAGCAGGACGGGGCCGCGGCGTTCGTGAAGTCGTGGCATGAACTGCTGGGCACGATCGATGCGCGGATGAAGGCGGTGGGCTGAAAGGTCGGGCTGTGGCGCCCGGCGTGCCTGCGTTGGCGCCTGCAAGGCTCAGCCGAATCCGGCCTCTCGCTGGTGCCTGACAGACAACACCTCGACGCGCGTGAGCCTGGGGAGGACGCGATAAAGCACGACATACCCGCCGTTGCCGAAGGACACGACCAGTACGCGAAACCCGTCGCCGACCGGGCGACCGATCAGGGGATGTTCGGCAAGCATGGCCACGCCAGACACGATGGACCCGGCTGCGCGCTCCGCCGCAGCACGGTCGGCTGTGGCGAGGAAATCGAAGATCCGGTCCAGATCATCGAGCGCAGCTTCGGCATAGACGGTTGAGAACCGGTCCGAGCCCGGTACAGCAGACCGCTTCGGCGGCATTGGATACGGCCCTGGCCGGGAACGCGATCAGCGACCCGTCAGCGGTCGAGGACGCCGAGGACGGCCTCCGGACGCTCGCGAGACGATATATGCATGCACTTCTTCGGCGGCATACACCGCCGCCCCGGCATCGATCGCGTCCACAGCCGCCTGCGCATCAGAGATGAAGCTTTCTCGCATCTCTGCTCGCGCCACCTGCTGCGCGACGGCCTCGACCAGCCAGGCATGCACGGTCTTGCCTTCGCACTGCGACAACTCCGCGACGCGCGCCTTCAACGCGCTGGGCAACTTGATGGATGTGCTGGTTGTCGACATGAGCATTCCGGTCGCCTTTGGTAATCCAAAGGTAACACCGACTCCGCGCCGCGACAAGACAGGGCTTGGATCCCGCCTCACGCCCTCGGCACCACCCCGCGCGTCGGCGCCCGCATGAACGCGAAGTCGACCCCGCGCTCCGCCTGCTCGATGTCTTCCATGTACAGCTTGCGGTAGCCGCGCCGGTCTTCCGGCTTCGGCTCCGGCGCGACCCAGGCGCCACGGCGCGCGGCGAGTTCTTCGTCGCTCACCAGCACATCGATGCGCCGCCCGGCCGTGTCGAGCCGGATCCGGTCACCGTTCTTCACCAGCGCGAGCGGCCCACCCACCGCCGACTCCGGCGACACATGCAGCACGATGGTGCCAAACGCGGTGCCGCTCATGCGCGCATCGGACACGCGCACCATGTCCTTCACGCCCTTCTCCGCAAGCTTCTTCGGGATCGGCAGGTACCCGGATTCCGGCATCCCGGGCACGCCCTTGGGGCCGGAGTTCTGCAGCACCAGGATATCGTCCGCGGTCACGTCCAGCGCCGGGTCGTCGATACGCTCGGCGAGGTCGGCCAGCGACGAGAACACCACCGCCCTGCCCTCGTGCTGCAGCAGCGGCTGCGAGGCGGCGCACTGCTTGATGATCGCGCCGTTGGGCGCGAGGTTGCCGCGCAGCACGACCATCGCGCCGTCCTTGTAGACGGGGTCGTCGAAGGCATGGACCACCTTCTGGTCCCATCCGGGTGGCGCGGCATCGAGGTTTTCGCCCAGCGTGCGCCCGGTGACGGTGAGTGCATCCAGGTTCAGCAGCGGCTTCAGCTGGCGCATGATCGTCGTCGCACCACCGGCACGATACAGGTCTTCCATGTAGCCCTGCCCGGTCGGCTTCAGGTCGACCAGCACCGGCGTCTTGCGGCCCATGCGGTCGAAGCCTTCGAGGTCGAGTTCGAAGCCCAGCCGTGCCGCGATCGCGGCCATGTGGATCAGCGCA
>JBILGF010000174.1:0-6843 GCA_044351195.1 Burkholderiales bacterium | reverse complement strand
GGAGTCGGGCGACCCGGCTGATCCGGCCGCGGCACCGGTGCTGCAGGTGGTGGCCGGCATCCTGGAACGGGGCGACGGGCGGGTGTTGATCACCCAGCGGCCGCCGGGTAAGGTCTACGCGGGCTACTGGGAGTTTCCCGGCGGCAAGGTCGAGCCTGGCGAGTCCAGCTTCGACGCGATCGCGCGCGAACTGCGCGAAGAGCTGTCTGTCGAGATCGAGGTCGTGTTTCCCTGGCTGCGTCGGCGTTTCGTCTACCCGCATGCGACCGTCGAGCTCCGGTTCCTGCGCATCCCGAAGTGGCGTGGTGAAGTGCATGGCAACGAGGGCCAGGCGTTCAGCTGGGAATCGGTGCAGGCGCCTGCCGTTGCACCGATGCTGCCGGCGAACGGACCGATCCTGGCCGCGTTGCAGCTGCCGCTCGGATACGCACTGACCCAGGCCCTCGAATCCGGTATCGATGCGCAACTGGCGGCACTCGATGCCGCGCTGGCGAGCGGGTTGCGGCTGATTCAGGTGCGCGAGCCCGGCATGGCGCGCGATGTGCTCGCGCGGTTCGCGCGCGAGGTGATGGTGCGCGCGCACCGGGCCGGCGCGCGCGTGCTGATCAACGGCGATATCGACCTGGCACAGGCGCTGGGTGCCGACGGGGTGCACCTGCGCGCGGCACAGCTGGCGACGCTCGTCACCCGTCCAGCGTTGCCGCTGGTCGGTGCGTCCTGCCATGACGCGGACGAACTGGCGCGGGCCGAGGCGCTGGCATGCGACTTCGCGGTGCTCGGACCGGTCGCCGAGACGCTTACGCATCCCGGCACGGCCCTGCTGGGTTGGCCGGCCTTCGCCCGGATGGCGTCTGCATCGACGATACCGGTCTATGCGCTGGGCGGGATGCAGGCAGCCGATCTGGACGCAGCGCGGCACCACGGCGCGCAGGGCGTCGCGTTCCAGCGTGCGGCGTGGGCGGCCGCGATCAGGCCTGATCCAGCCTGACCAGCGCCGGGCCCTGCAGCAGACCTGCAGCATCCGGCGTCGATATCGAGCCGTTGTCCAGATCGATCACCAACCCGGCGCAGGCCGTGCCGGCCAGTGCCGGCGGCAGCCGGCGGGACAGTGCAGCGATCGGCAGCGGGGCCGCTGCGGGAAGCAGCAGCAGCCAGCGGGTGTCGGCCGCCTGCAGGCAGAGCCAGCGACCGGTCTCGTCCTCGCAGGTTGCCGCCGTGTCGGCCGCGCGAAGGCTGGCCGCGGCGGTGGCGAACGCACCATGCAGGTGGCGCATCACGCGTCCGGCCAGGCGTGGGTCAAAGCGGCGGTCGACGAAACCGCCGTGCGGGAAGTAGCCGCGGTCGACGTCCACGAAGGAGTCGAAGAACAGTTCGGTGCCAGCACCGGCCAGCGCGCAGAACATCGCTTCGGCGACGCGGTTGCCGTTGGCCTGCTCGTCGAACAGCGGCGTGGCCGGATCGTCGCCGGCCAGCCGAACCTGTGGCACGATCGTGGCATCGATCGTGGCAGCCAGACGCCGAGCCTGTGCGATGCCCTCGGCCGGATGCTGGCCGCGCGGGATGCGCATCACGAAACCGTCGACGGCGGTGCGTGCCCCCGGCAGCGCCAGCAGCGCCTGCATCTGTTCGATCTCGGCGGCGACGAAGCCATGGTTGATGAAATGGTTGAACGTGCTGCCATCGTACTTCGCATCTTCATGCAGCCGCAGCTTGGACAGCAGCACGCGCAGCCCGAGGTCGGCGCGCAGGCCTGCCAGCCTCGGCAGCGAAGCCTCGGCATCGCGCCAGGGCAGCACCACCTCGAGCGTTTCCACCAGCCCGCGGTGCTCGTGCAGCGCTGCGGTTGCCGCGCCGGCCGGGACACCGAACACATATGCGGTGAACCGGTGGCCGAGCCGGTACAGCAGCGACATGCGGCAGCGTACCTGCGCGTCGAGCAGGTCCTGCAGCGGCACGCGCAGCCGGCGCACGCCGGTCTCCCAGAGTGCGACCAGCGGATAGTCGTTGCGCGTGCGCTTGCGCTCGAACTCCTGCACGCCACCGGTAGCGGCGATGTCCATCCACTCCACCCACGGGTGCCGCAGGTCGACGCCGGCTGGCGCGTGCAGGTTGGTCCGGCTGTGTACCGGCGGCAACGATGTCCCACCCGGGCGCGCGGCTTCGAGCCGGCCATCGGTACGCATGAAGTGCGCGACATGGCCCCGCGCATGCACCTCGACGAGGTACCAGCCCAGTTTCGGCGATTCGTCGCGTCCGTGCTCCGGCCCGCCCGGTGGCAGCCGGAACAGTTCCGTGTAGTCCTGGCGCACGAAGGCGGTCGAGGGGAGGATGTAGCACTCCGTGCCTTCGAAGATGTCGTACCACTGATGGTGCACATGGCCGGCGAACAGCGCTTCGGGGCGGTAGCGCTGCAGCAGGTCGAGCAGCCAGCTGCGTCCGGGTTCGTCGATGTTGTCGTAGGTGCTCGCCTCGTGCCGGTCGCACACGAACGGCGGATAGTGGGTGAAGAAGAACGTGCGCCTGCCGCGGTTGCGCGCGAAGTCTTCCTCGAGCCAGGCGCGCTGCTCGGCTTCGGCCGGCAGCCCCGAGTTGATCACCTGCGCGTCGATCACGATGAAGTGGCAGCCGGCGGCATCGAACGAATGGAAGTCCGGGCCGAACAGGCGGCGGTAGTTGTCCACCGCCGCCTGGGTCACGGTGCCGGCAGGCATCCAGTCCACGGCCTTGTCGCCGACGTCGTGGTTCCCCGCGGCGAGGTAGAGCGGCGCACGCAGGGTCGATGCGATCTCGCGGAAGCGTTCGCAGGCCGGCTCGAAGCTGGGCAGTTCCGGTACCGGATGGACCAGGTCTCCGACGTGTACGACCAGCAGCGGATCGTGGCGGTCGATATCGGCGATGGCTGCGCTGCCGCGTTCGTTGGCGAGCGCATTGGTGGCGAAGGGCGAGGAGGTATGGCCGTCCTCGGGATTGACATGGGTGTCCGCGATCACCGCGAACCGGAACAGCACAGGGCCGAAGCCCTCGCCGGTGAGTGCGTGCATGTCGTCCCTCCTCCGGGTGCCTGGAAACCGGACTGTACAACGCGCAGCCGCCCGTGGCATCCGACAGGTTGCACGCGGCACGGCGGGGTTCGGCGCTTCGCGCGTGAACGGGCAGCCCGGGATCGCGGTGGCGAATGCAGCATGCGCAGCATTGCGGGCCCGCTGCGGTAGCATCCCGGAAACAGCACACCTGCTGCCGGAGGATGGACGATGCTCGAGAACGCTTTCCCTGCCCCTGCCCCTGCCGCAGGCGCTGCTGCCGCGCTGTGCGCCTGCCTGCTTGCCCTGCCGGCGCAGGTGCTCGCCCAGCCGGCTCCGAACAAGGCAGCCAGTGCTGTCGATCGCTTCCCCGATCGGCCGATCCGGCTGCTGGTCGGATTCACCCCTGGCGGGGGTGCCGATACCGCTGCGCGGCCGGTCGCGCAGCGGCTTGCCGAAGCCATCGGGCAGCAGGTGGTCGTGGACAACCGGCCGGGCAGCAGCGGCAATGTCGCGGCCGACATCGTCGCGCGCGCCAACCCCGACGGTTACACGCTGCTGTTCGGCACGATCGCCAACTTCGCGATCAACCCGATGATCTTCGAACGGCTCACCTACGACCCGGTGCGCGACTTCGCGCCGATCACGCTGGCCGCATCGCCGGTCAACGTGCTGGTCGTGCACCCGTCGGTGCAGGCGAACACGATGAAGGAACTGATCGCGCTGGTCCGCGCGAAGCCCAACGCGTTCAACTACGGTACCTCGGGCATCGGCGGCGCCGGCCATCTGGCGGGTGAGCTGCTGGCGCTGCTCGGCGGCATGACGCTCACCCACGTTCCCTACAAGGGGGGTTCCGCCGCGATCGCCGACCTGATCGGCGGCAACATCCCGATCGTCATCACGGTGGTGCCGGGGGCCGTGCCGCAGGTGAAAGCCGGGCGCGCCCGGCTGCTCGCGGTCACCACCGCGAAACGCTCGTCACTGCTGCCCGACGTGCCGACCATCGCGGAATCCGGACTGCCCGGTTTCGAGGCAAACAACTGGTACGGCATCGTGTCGCCGTCGAAGACACCGCGGCCGGTGATCGACCGGCTGAACAGCGAACTGGTGAAGGTGCTGAGTTCGTCCGGGCTGCGCGAGATCTATTCGAACCAGGGCATCGAGGCGATCCCGAGCACGCCGGCCGAGTTCACGGCCTACATCCGCTCCGAGATCGCGAAATGGTCGAAGGTGGTGAAGGCGGCCGGCATCAAGGCCGACTGAGGGCGAGAAAGCGCTCGAGCTCGGCGATGAAAGGTACGCCGGGCTCGAAATGCGGCAGGGCGCCGGACTGGAATACGGTGAAGGTCCAGTTCGATCGGCTGCGAACGGTGTCGATGCCGCGGTAATCGACGAAATCGCCGCGTACGCCGTGGGACATCCAGACCGGCATTCCCAGTTTTTCATACAGCGCATTGACGTCCGCGCTGAACAGGCAGGCAGTGAGGAAGCTGATCGGTGCATGCCAAGCGCCGGGCTGGCGGGTGGTTATCACGTCGTAGGCCCACATGCCTTCGTCGATGTCCCTGCCGCCCCAGGTGCGCTGCAGGAAGTAGCGGATCACGCCCGGTTTCGTGAGCCACCGGAACACCGGTGCGCCGATGCCCGGGCGGCTGAAGAAGCGGTACAGCGCCGCGACCTTGCGCGTTCCACCTGCTGGCGCGTAGCGGCGGGTCGAACCGCTGAAGCCGGTGGGGCTGACCAGGGCCAGGCTTCGGAATGCGGCTGGATCCTCTGTCGCCGCACGCGCGAGGAATTCCGAAGCCAGCGAAAGCGCCAGTGCATCGACCGCAACTGGACCCTCGTCACGGCGGATCAGGGCGAGCACCGCGTGCAGGGCATCGGTCATCTGCCGAGGCGTGTACTCGCCTGGCCGACGCTCCGAGAAACCATAACCGGGCAGATCCAGCGTGTAGACCGTCCGGGTCGCTGCGAAATGCTCGTGCAGCGGCCGGACTTCATAGGCCGAGGCAGCTGCATTGACGCTGTGCACCAGCAGCAACGGTGGCGGTGCCGGAACGCCCGGGACGGTGGGCGGACCGGCGCGATAGCAGCTCACCTGGCCCGAGGGCGTGTCGAGCAGCAGGCGTTCGCCGCTGACCGCAGGGGGAAGTACCGGCGTCACACTGGCCGCTGCCGCGGCATGCGGGTCATTCACTCGCATCGTCCGGTGGACCGGAGGGATCCGGCACCCGGTATTCCTCGCTGGCCCAGGCCCCGAGGTCTATCAGCCGGCAACGCTTGGAGCAGAACGGACGAAACCGGTTCTCCGTGCTCCATTCGACCGTGGCACCGCAATGCGGGCATGCGACCTTGCGGATGCGGCATGTTTCGGTGCGTTGAAGTTCGGCAGCCATGGCGTTCATACGATCTGGCAGCGGTTTGAAAGCAGGCCGTGCGGGCTGGCAGGGCTTCGACGTATGCCTGGAGTGTACCTGCACCGGGCGGGAACGCTGCCTTGCGCCGGCTACAGGTTGCAGAAGGTGAGGTCGAAGGGGATGTCCGCTTCGATGGCCTTCGGCCGTTCGGCTCCGGACAGCTGCTGGGTGAAGCGGATGTTCAGCATGTAGCGGTTCGCGCTGACCTCGGGCACGCAGGGGAACTCGCGCGCTACCCGCACGCGTACCAGTTGTACCGCCCGGCCGGCGAGCATCTGCTGGAACACGCCCTGCGCGGCCACGCGCTGCGAGGACTTGCCGCTGTCGCGCAGGATGCGCAGCACGATGGTCAGGCTGTCGCGCAGCGGCAGGAACGGCCCCATCCACTGGTCGAGGTCGGCCCGGCGTTCCTCGATCGGCCTGTGCTGCCAGTAATGGTAGGTGGGCAGGTCGAATTCGCAGACGCCGCCCGGAATGTTCGACCGCTGGCGGATGCTCATCAGCCATTCGTTGTCGCGGACGTCCTGGCCGATCTTTCCGGTCAGGTTGTACAGGCTTCCGGCGGCATGGTCGATGTCGCGCAGCACCGCGTTCAGCGCGTCGACCGAGATCTGGGGGTTGCTGCGCAGCGCCTCGAGCGAATGCTTCTGGCGGTCGAGTTCCTGCAGCAGGTCCGACTTGAGGTCGGCACGGCTCGCGACCTCGATGATCTCGAACAGCGTGACGAGCGCGGTATGGTGCTCGAGCGGATGGTCGCGCGAGACGAAATGGGCAAGCTTGTCGTAGAGGTCTTCGAGCCTGAGCAGCGTTCGCGTGCGCTCGTTCAGTGGAAACTCGTAGTCGATCACGATGGCTGCGGTCTGCTCGGGTAGCGTGTGCGAATCGAACATGCTGTTTCGCAGGATCTCGCAACGGGCTTTGCAGAGATCAACGATGCAGGACTTTTCGGCTCAGTCGTGCGGATGGCCCGGGCCGGTTGCCGTCCGCTTCGCTCGCGCAAGGCGAAGGTACTGCTGATGCAGCCTGTCGACCTGCGGCGCAAGCGCAGATGCCTCACCGTCATTGTCGATCACATCGTCGGCCATCGCGAGCCGTTGCTCGCGCGTGGGCTGCGCCGAAATGATCGCCGCTGTCTGCTCCCGGGACAGACCGCTGCGTTGCATTACCCGATCAACCTGCCGCTTGCCCGCACAGTCTACCACCAATACCCGGTCCATCCGTTCGCGGTATCCACCGCGCCCGGCAAGCAGCGGCACCGCCAGCAGCGCATACGGACCTGCCACGCGTGCCAGTTCGTCGTCCGCGGCGGCCCGGATCATCGGGTGCAGGATTGCCTCCAGCCGGGCCCGCTGCGCCGGGTCCCCGAAGGCCTGTTCGCGCATCCAGGCCCGGTCGAGCGCGCCGTC
>JBILGF010000173.1:0-6854 GCA_044351195.1 Burkholderiales bacterium | reverse complement strand
GAAACCGGTGCGCCTGGTCGTGCCGGCTGCCCCAGGGGGTGGCACCGACATCATCGCGCGTGCGATCGCGCCGAAGCTGGGTGAGCTGCTCGGCCAGCCGGCGCTGATCGAGAACCGCGCCGGCGGCGGCACGAACATCGGCACCGAGTTCGTTGCGCGTGCCGCGCCCGACGGCCACACGCTGCTGATGGCCAGTACGCCGCACGCGATCAACCCCAGCCTGTTCGCGAAGCTCGCATTCGACCCGGTGCGCGACTTCACGCCGATCAGCCAGCTGGCGACGGTGCAGACCGTGCTGGTGGTGCATCCATCGCTGCCGGCGCGCACGGTGAAGGAGTTCATCGCGCTGGCGAAGGCGCGCCCGGGACAACTCGCGGCCGGCACGTCAGCCGGGACGTCGCAATACCTCGCGGTCGAACTGCTGAAGTCGATGGCTGGCATCGACATCGTGAACGTGCCCTACAAGGGCGCCGGTGCGGCGCTGACCGACACCCTCGGCGGCCATGTGCAATTCCAGGTGAACACGCTGGTGGCGACGTTGCCGCATATCGAGGCGGGCCGGCTGCGTGCGCTGGCAGTCTGCGGGCCGACCCGCTCCGCGCTGCTGCCGAAGGTGCCGACCGTCGGCGAGACGCTGCAGGGCTTCGAATCGGCGGGCTGGTACGGCCTGCTGGGTCCGGCCGGCCTGCCGCGAGAGGTGGTGACCCGGCTGCACGGCGTTTTCAAGGCCGCGATGTCGGACCCGTCGGTGCGCGAGCGCTTCAGCAGGCAGGGCGTCGATGTCGTGGCCGGGACGCCGGAGGAACTGGCCGCGTTCATCGCGCGCGAGGTCCCGAAATGGGCCACGGTGGTGAAGGCAGCGGGGCTGAAGCCGGAGTGAGTTGCAGCGCGGCGGCAGGCAGGCATGCCAGTGCCGCATCACCGTTTCCGGCCAGCCAAAGCCGATAGAATCCGCCCACCCTCACCCGTCATTCCGGAGGTCGTGTTGCTTGAAGTCTCCGCCCTCGCCGCGGCGCGTGGCGATCGGGTGCTGTTCGCCGGCCTGGGCTTCTCTGTCCCGGCGGGTGGACTTTTGCAGGTGACCGGTCGCAACGGCACCGGCAAGACGACGCTGCTGCGGGTGCTGGCGCGGCTCGCGCGCCCGGAAGCGGGCGAGGTACGCTGGAACGGCACGGCCACCAGTGCGCTCGGCGACGAGTTCTTCGCCGACCTCTGCTACCTCGGGCACGCTCCGGCGATCAAGGATGACCTCACCGCGCGCGAGAACCTGGCCGTGTCGGCCGGCATCGCCGGCGTGACCGTGGATGCTGCGGCGGTCGACGCCGCGCTGGCCGAAGTCGGCCTCACCGGCCGCGAGATGCTGCCTGGGCGCGTGCTGTCGCAGGGCCAGCGGCGGCGCGTGGCGCTGGCCCAGCTCTACCTGGGTCGGCGCAAGCTGTGGCTGCTCGACGAGCCGCTGGCCGCGCTCGACACCGAAGCTGCGGATGCGTTCGTTGCGCGGCTGGGGCGCCACCTGCAGGACGGCGGCGTGGCCGTGGTGGCGACACACCATGCGATCGAACCGCCCCCGCCTGCGACCCTGCATCACCTGCGGCTCGGGAGCGCGCGATGAAGGGTAAATGGGGTCAGAGACGATTTATCGGAGCCGGCGCGCCAGATTCACCTCGCGTGCCCGATAAATCGTCTCTGACCCCATTTATCCGGTCTCCGCTCACTGTCTTGCGGCGTGATCTGCTGCTGACGCTGCGTCGGCCGGCGGAGCTGATGACGACGCTGTTCTTCTTCATCATCGTGGTCAGCCTGTTTCCGCTGGGCATCGGGCCGCAGCCGGAGCTGTTGCGCGAGATCGCGCCGGGCGTGCTCTGGGTGGCGGCGCTGCTCGCCTCGCTGCTCGCGTTGCCGCGGCTGTTCGCGGCCGACCATGCGGACGGCACGCTCGAGCAGCTCGCGCTTGCGCCGCAGCCGCTGTCGCTGATCGTGTTCGCCAAGCTGGTCGCCCACTGGCTGACCACCGGCCTGCCGCTCACCCTGCTGGCACCGCTGATCGCCTTGCAGTTCGACCTGCCTGCGTCCACCATCGGGGTGCTGGTGGTCTCGCTCGCGCTGGGCACGCCGATTCTCGGTGCCATCGGTGCGGTCGGTGCGGCCCTCACGCTCGGCCTGCGCGGCGGAGGCGTCCTCACTGCGGTTCTCGTGCTGCCGCTGTATATTCCGGCTCTCATCTTCGGTGCCGGTGCCGTCGAGGCCACACTGGGCGGGCTCGATGCGTCAGGCCACCTGTCACTGCTCGCCGCGCTGACGGTGTTCACCCTGACCTTCGCACCCTGGGCCGCGGCAGCGGCCGTGCGGATATCGCTGGACTGACAGAGCCCACACCCCCTTCACGATGGCCATCCACTGGTTCAAGTACGCCTCGCCGGCGAGCTTCTACGGCCTCGCGGGCCGGATGATCCCGTGGTTCACCGGCGCGGCCGTGGTGGCGACGCTGGTCGGGCTGTACATCGGGCTGGTCCTGGCGCCGACAGACTTCCAGCAGGGCGACGCGTACCGCATCATCTACATCCATGTGCCGGCCGCCTGGATCGGCATGTTCACCTACCTGGTGATGGCCGGCTGGGCAGCGGCCGGGGTCGTGTTCAACACGCGGCTCTCGGGCATGATGGTGCAGGCGCTGGCTCCGACCGGCGCGCTGTTCACGTTCATTGCATTGTGGACAGGCGCGTTCTGGGGCCGTCCCACCTGGGGCGCCTACTGGGTGTGGGATGCACGACTCACCTCCACCCTGATACTGTTCTTTCTGTACATCGGCTACATGGCCTTGCGCGCATCGATCGACGATCCGCGGCGGGCCGACCGCGCGGGTGCGGTGCTCACGCTGGTGGGCGTGATCAACATCCCGATCATCTATTTCTCGGTGCAGTGGTGGAACACGCTGCACCAGGGCGCATCGGTCAGGCCCGGCAGCTCCTCGATGGCGACCGTGATGCTCACCGGCATGCTGGTGATGGCGTTCGCGGCGTGGATGTACACGATTGCCATCTCGCTCGCACGGGTGCGTTCGATCATCGTCGAACGCGAGCAGCACAGCACATGGGTGGGCGACCTGCTGGTGGCCGAGGGTCATGTCGACCCGGCAGGAACCTCCGGAGGCATGCCGGAGTCCAAGGACAAGGAGGCGCGATGAACTGGTCGAGCTTTTCCGACTTCCTCGCGATGGGCGGCTATGCGTTCTTCGTCTGGATGTCCTACGCAGTGACGGCCCTGCTGGTCGTGGCCGAGGTGGTCTGGGTAGTGAAGCAGCGCCGGCAGTCGCTCGCGCGCGCACTGGTCCAGCGCAGGATCCGGGAGTGGAGCAGCACATGAAACCGCGGCAGAAGCGTCTGGCGATCATCGGTGGCGGACTGGCCGCGCTCGCGCTCACCGCGGCACTGGTGCTCAATGCGTTCGAGGACAACCTGCTGTTCTTCTTCAGCCCGACGCAGGTGTATGCAAAGGAAGCCCCGCTCGACCGGCCGTTTCGCATCGGCGGGCTGGTCGAGGCTGGCAGCGTCAAGCGCGGCCCCGACGGCGTGACGGTGGCATTCAAGGTGACCGACACCGCGCAGGTGGTGGCGGTCACCTACAAGGGCATCCTCCCCGACCTGTTCCAGGAGGGCAAGGGCGTGGTGGCACGCGGCCGGCTCGGCCCCGACGGCATCTTCCGCGCCGACCAGGTGCTGGCGCGCCATGACGAAAACTACATGCCGCCCGAGGCAGCGTATGCACTCGAGCAGGCCAAGAAGTCACAGGGCTCGGTGGTCGCGCCTGCAGGAGGTTACGGCAAGTGATTCCAGAACTCGGCCATTTCTGCCTGATCCTCGCGCTGGTGCTCGCGGTCATCCAGTCCGTCTTCCCGCTGCTGGGCGCACAACGCGGCGTCGTATCCTGGATGGCGATGGCGCGGCCGGTGGCCCAGGGCCAGGGCGTGTTCGTCACGCTCGCGTTCATCGCGCTGGTCTACAGTTTCATGAACCAGGATTTCTCCGTCCTGAACGTCGCACAGAACTCGCACTCGCAGTTGCCGCCGCTGTACCGCTTCACAGCCACCTGGGGGTCGCACGAAGGTTCGCTGCTGCTCTGGGTGTTCATGCTCTCGGGCTGGACGGTCGCAGTCACCGTGTTCAGCAAGCAGTTGCCGGCGCCGCTGGTGTCGCGCGTGATTGCGGTGATGGGCATGATCAGCGTGGGCTTCCTGTCGTTCATGCTGTTCACGTCCAACCCGTTCGAGCGGCTGATCCCGGCCGCGCCCGACGGGCGCGACCTCAACCCGCTGCTGCAGGACATCGGCATGGTGATGCACCCGCCACTGCTCTACATGGGCTATGTCGGGTTCGCGGTCGCCTTTGCCTTTGCCATCGCCGCGCTGATCTCCGGCGAACTCGACTCCACCTGGGCGCGCTGGTCGCGCCCGTGGACCACGGTGGCCTGGCTGTTCCTCACCCTGGGCATCGCGCTCGGCTCGGCCTGGGCCTACTACGAGCTGGGCTGGGGCGGCTGGTGGTTCTGGGATCCGGTCGAGAACGCGTCCTTCATCCCATGGCTGGTGGGCACCGCGCTGATCCATTCGCTGGCGGTCACCGAGAAGCGCGGCGCGTTCAAGAGCTGGACGGTGCTGCTCGCGATCAGCGCCTTCTCGCTGTCGCTGCTGGGCACCTTCCTCGTGCGCTCGGGCGTACTCACCTCGGTGCATTCGTTCGCCACCGACCCCGAGCGCGGCCTGTACATCCTGGCCTTCCTGGTGGTGTCGATCGGCGGCTCGCTGGCGCTCTATGCCTGGCGCGCACCGAAGATCGGCCTGGGCGGCTCGTTCGACCTGATGTCGCGCGAGTCGGCCCTGCTCGGCAACAACGTGCTGCTGGTGGTGGCCGCGGCCTCGATCCTGCTCGGCACGCTCTACCCGCTGATCATCGATGCGCTCGGCCTGGGCAAGCTGTCGGTCGGGCCGCCCTACTTCGATGCGGTCTACCTGCCGCTGATGTCGCCGCTGATGTTCCTGATGGGCATCGGCCCGATCGCGAAGTGGAAGAAGGCGACCCTGCCCGAGATGGCGATCCGCCTGCGCTGGGCGTTCGGCATCAGCGTGGTCACCGCCATCGTGGTGCCGCTGGCGATGTCGGCGCAGACCGGTATCGGCACCTTCAGCCTGCTCGCCTCGTTCGGCATCCTGTGCGCGATGTGGATCGCCTCCACCGCCATCACCTCGCTGGTGCAGCGGGTACGCCAGGGCGAGGGTTCGCTGCTCGCGCGCCTGTCGCGCCCGTCCGCCAGCTTCTACGGCATGCTGCTCGCCCACTTCGGCGTCGCCGTGTTCATCGTCGGCGTGACCATGGTGCGCGGCTACGAGAGCGAGCAGGACGTGCGCATGCGCGTGGGCGAGACCGTACAGTCGGGCGGCTACACCTTCCGCTTCGATGGCGTGCGCGAGGTGCCCGGCCCCAACTTCCGCGCGATGGAAGGCACGATCACGGTGCTGAAGAACGGCGAGTTCGTCGAGGTGCTGGCACCGCAGAAGCGCGTCTACAACGCCTCGGGCATGGTGATGACCGAAGCGGCGATCGACTCCGGCTTCACCCGCGACCTGTACGTCTCGCTGGGCGAGCCGGTCGACAACGGCGAGTCGTGGATCGTGCGCGTGTACCACAAGCCCTACATCGACTGGATCTGGGCCGGCTGCTTCCTGATGGCGCTGGGCGGCCTGCTTGCCGTCTGCGACCGCCGCTACCGCATCAAGGTCCGCGACCGCATCCCGAAACCCGGATCCGGCTCCGAATCCGGGTCAGAGACGAATTTCGAATCCGGGTCAGAGACGAATTTCGGCGCCGGGTCGGGCGGTCGGTCACCGCCGGTCGTCGGGACGTCGCCCGTGACCGCGAAAATCGGGTCTGACCCCATTTTCCGGGCTGCGCTGGACGGAAAAATCGTCTCTGACCCGAATTCGGGGGGGATGCGATGAACCGTGCGTGGCTGCCGCTGGCGATCTTCGCCGTGCTGGCGGCGTTCCTCGGCATCGGGCTCACGCTCGATCCGCGTGCAGTGCCGTCGCCGCTGATCGGCAAGCCGGCCCCGGCGTTCACGCTGCCCACGCTGGCCGATCCGCAGCGGCAGTTCTCGGTCGAGGAGGCGAAGGGCAAGGTCTGGCTGCTCAACGTGTGGGCCTCGTGGTGCACGCCCTGCCTGGAAGAGCATCCGGTGATCGAGGCCCTGTCAAAGAAGGGCATCCCGGTCTACGGGCTGAACTACAAGGACAAGGAGGCTGCGGCCACCGCCTGGCTCAAGCGCCATGGCGATCCGTATCGGCTGTCGGTGGTCGACCCGACCGGGCGCGTCGGCATCGACTACGGCGTGTACGGCACGCCCGAGACCTATGTCATCGACAAGCAGGGCGTGATCCGCTTCAAGCATGTCGGGCCGCTCAATCCGCAGGTGGTGGAACGCACGCTGCTGCCGCTGATCGAGAAGCTGCGCGCATCGTGAGCGCGCGCTACTGGACGAGCATGCTGACGTGCGTTCTGACGTGCGTGCTGGCACTGGCAGCGTCGGCTGTGCCGATCGCGGCTTCGGGTGCTGAACCGGGAGCGGCGCCGGTCGTGGCGCCGGCAGTGGCCCCGGTCGCATCCACCGGTCCGGCGCGTCCCAATGCCGAAGACCCGCAGCTCGAGAAGCGCCTGCAGTCGGTCACCAAGGAACTGCGCTGCATGGTCTGCCAGAACGAGTCGATCGCCGATTCCAGCGCCCCTCTGGCGGTCGACATGCGCAACGAGATCCGCGCGCAGTTGAAGAGCGGGATGACCGAGCAGCAGGTGCTCACGTTCATG
>JBILGF010000171.1:0-6900 GCA_044351195.1 Burkholderiales bacterium | reverse complement strand
CGGCTCGAGGCGCAGCAGCACGTAGCGCAGAGGCCCCTCGTCGTGCAGCCACTTCAGCATGAGCGCCGCGCGCGCGGCCGGCCCCGCCGCGGGCGAGGCCAGGGCCTCGCGCAGGGTGATTCCGCCGGGGGCGGTGAACCGATGACTCGGACGGACCTGCTCGCTGACGTCCTCGAGCACCGAGCAGTGCAGACCGGCCTCCCGGGCGAGTCCATGGTGCCCGCCCTCCTCGCCCCAGAAGTCAGGCCAGGGACCGTAACCTTCGTCCAGTACCCGGCGGATCGGAAACGACGGGCCGTCGAACGCGCGCGCCGCCGCCGACACGATCAGGTCGGAAGCCACCAGCACGCCGGAGGCGCGCAGCACCCGCGCCGCCTCCGTCATGAACCGGCGTCGCGACGAGAAGTGGAACATCGCCTCGACGCAGAGCAGCCGGTCGAATCGATGCGCCGCGAAGGGCAGCGCACAGGCGTCCGCGGCAACCCAGACAAAACGGTTGCCTGACCGGGCAACGAGTTGTCGGCAGAGGGCGAGTTGGCGCGGATCGCTGTTCAGCCCGCATAGCACCACCCGCACCTCGCGTTCGTTTATGGTGTCCAGCGTTCCGCCCAGCCCGCAGCCGACATCGAGCACGACATTGTCGGGGCGAAGGTCTGCCAGCGCGAGCAGCCGCTCGTCGAGCCGGTGCTGGGCGAGCGCGAAGCGCTGCGCCGAATGCTCCCCAGGCGCAGATGTTTCACCTGGGGGCGGCGGCGGGTCCCAGAAGCCCAGGTGCGCAGTGCGCTGCGACGGGTCGCGGCGGCACAGCTCGATCAGCGAATCGAAGTAAGACGGCACGCGCACGGTCAGCCCCAGCAGTAGTTGACGTCGCCGCGCTGCGCGCGCGCGATGAAGCTGCAGGCGGTCCAGCGTCGCGAGGCGCCGACCACTGGCGTCACGCGGTGCAGGTATCGGCCGGAATCCACGATGATCATGTCGCCAGCCGGCACGCGGAAGGCGACCGACGCGAGGTCATCGATGCGCGGGCGCTCCGCCCCGTCGGCGCTGATCATGCGCGCATCGCCCGGCTCGCACCGGCAGTCGAACACCTCGAGCGCGCCCCCGGCCTGCGCCATCGACAGCGTGAGCACGAACGACGACATGTCGGCCTCGACGATCTCGCGCAGGTGGGCGAAACCCGGCCGCAGGGCCTGCTCGTTGTCGAAATGCGGAGGAATGTAGCCGCCTTCGGCGTGGCCGCGCAGGGTGGTGAACAGGTAGCGCGTGTCCGGGCGCGGCCCTGGCGGGGCGAGAAAGGGGCGTCCGTCATCGAGCGCAGAGAGGATGGCCGACACGCGCTCAACCAGCGGCGGTGCGCCGGCGAACGCCTGTCGCAGCTGCGCATGGAACGCGTCCTCGAGTTCGAAGTAGCCGGGCAGTCCCGGCTCGGACAGGTTCACGTTGACGCCGTAGAACCAGGACCGGAACTTCTCGGGGAACCAGGTCTGGACGAACGGCGGATCGTGGCGCTCGAGGCGCTCGAGCACAGGGGCGAGCTGGGCGGGGGAATAGACCCCGCGAACAACAATCGCCTGCAGCGCACCCCTGCGCAGGCGGGCATAGGCGTCCGGGTACCGGCAGGCCTGATATGCGTCGATGTCGAGCACCTGAACAAACCCGACTTCAGACGCCTGCGTCGCCGTCTCCAACAGCCCTCCGGCAAGTAAGCGGACACGCCGCGGACAAGATCGCCGTCCGCGCATCATGGTGCGCTTCCCAGCCCTGGGAAATTACCCTAGACCCCGGCGTATTGCAACGCAGAAGCCCATCGGACCCACGACCAGACCGGTCCTGCACCTGCTCGTCAACCGCACCTCCGCGTGGTGCTGTCGATGACGTGGCTCGCACCCGATGGAACTCGTGTGAATCCGACGGTGCACGGCGTATGCTGGCGCGGTACCGACCTGAGTCAGGCCACCGTCCGCCGGCTCCGCCTCAGGCGCTGGCCACCATACCGGGGGCTGCGCCGATTGCGGGCGAGCAAGATGACCAACGAGCGCTCCAACCCACCCCAGGCCTGGCATGCCTTGCAGGCAGACGCCGCCCTGGCACACCTGGGCTGTGAGGCCGGTGTCGGGTTGTCAGCGCCTGACGTCGCGCAGCGCATGGCCGAGCACGGGCCGAACGCCTTGCCTGAAGCCGCCCGGCGCCCGGTCGTCCTGCTCCTGTTGACCCAGTTCAAGAGCCCGCTGATCTACATCCTGTTCGTCGCCGCCGCACTGGCCAGCGCCATGGGTTACTGGGGCGACGCTGCCGTCATCCTGGGCGTGGTGCTGGCGAACGCCCTCATCGGCACTTGCCAGGAAGGGCGTGCCGAAAAGTCGATGGCTGCGCTGCGCCGGCTGTCGACGCTGCAGGTGCGGGTTCTGCGCGAAGGCGCGGAAAGCACCATCGCAGCGCGCGACCTCGTGCCCGGCGACATCCTGCTGCTGGCTGCGGGCGATGCGGTGGGCGCAGACGCGCGGCTGGTGCAGGCGGCCTCATTGGCCGCCGCCGAGGCGGCGCTCACCGGTGAGTCGGTGCCGGTACCGAAACACGTGGCACCGTTGCCCGAAGCCACGGGCCTGGCCGACCGCCGCAACATGGTGTTCTCCGGCACGTATATCACCGCGGGACGCGCACGGGCGGTGGTCACGGCGACGGGGATCCACACCGAGGTGGGTGGCATCGCGCGCCTGACCGAAGGTGCAGCGGAGCCGAAGACGCCCCTGGAACTGCGCATCGCCCAGTTCGGCCGCTATCTCGTGGTCGCCGCCCTGGTGCTCTTCGGGATCGTCATGGCGCTCGGCCTGCTGCGCGGGCTGCCCTTCGCCGACGTGCTGATGGTGGCGATCAGCCAGATGGTGTCGATGGTGCCCGAGGGCCTGCCGGTGGCGATGACCATCGCACTGGCCGTCGGCATGCAGCGCATGGCAGGGCGCGGCGCGATCATCCGTCGCCTCTCTGCGGTGGAGACCCTGGGATCGACCACGGTCATCTGCAGCGACAAGATCGGCACGCTGACCCGCAACGAGATGACCGTCAGCGTCTTGTGGCTGCCCGGTGGGCGGGCGGTCGCCGTCAGCGGCGTGGGCTACTCGCCGGAGGGCGCGCTCACCGAAGCCGGAGCCGCCATCGATCCTGGCGACGCGGCCGTCCATGCGTTGCTGCAAGCCGTCGTGCTCTGCAACGACGCCGAACTGGTGCCGCCCCGCGATGGCGTGACCCAGTGGACGATTCTCGGTGATCTGACCTTGCCCGAGTTCCACGTACACCACATTACGCAGCCCTGAGGCTGCCTTCGGCATCGACCGGGGTACGAAAACCGATCGACGAATGGATGCGACGATGATTGTAGAAGCCTTCGATCCAGTCGACTATATCGAGCCGGGCGGCTGCGCGAGTCTCGTATCGCAACTGATGCACGCGCTCGACCTTCAGGGCCTTGAAGAAGCTTTCCATTGCCGCATTGTCCCAGCAGTTGGCTCGTCGGCTCATCGACTGAACCATCCCGTAGAGCTTGATCAGTCGCCTGTACTCACGGCTCGCGCCCTGGCTTCCACGGTCGGTATGCATGATCAAGCCTGCCGCCGGCTTGCGCCGCCAGTACGCCGAGGTCAACGCCTGGCAGACCAGATCGGCCGTGATCCGCTCGCCCATCGACCAGCCCACGATCTTTCGGCTGCCCAGATCCATGACGCAGGCCAGATACAGCCAACCTTCCCGTGTTGCGATGTAGGTGATGTCGGCCACCTATGCCTGGTTGATCTTCCAGCCGTCGATGCGGCGATCAAGGACGTTGGGCGCGATCGGCTTCGTATGCGCCGAGTCCGTCGTGACGCGATAGGGTCGCCTGTACACCGGGCGCAGCCCCTGTCGTTTCAAGCTGCTGCGGATCCGCTCGTGCCCGACCTGAATGCCTTGGTCGTTCAGTTCGCGCACGATTCGCGGGCGCCCGTAGCTGCGCCGGCTCTGCGCGTGAACCGCCGCCACACGCGCGTCAAGGGCGGCATCAGCGAGCGCGCGTTCACTCGGCGCACGGGTCCTCCACTGGCTGTAGCCGGTGCGCGACACGCCCAGCTGCCGGCACATCCGCGTCACTGTGAACAGGTCGCCTTGCTCTTCGATCCAGGCGTACTTCACCGCGACTCCCTCGCGAAATACGCCGCCGCTTTTTTTACGATTTCCAGATCGAGCTTTGCGCTCGCCAGTTCCCTGCGCAAACGGGTGTTCTCGGCCTCGAGTTCGCTGGGTGGGCGCTTGGCCGGCGCCGCCGTACCGTCGGCCGCCCTCAACTTGCCCGTCCGGCTCAATCGAATCCAGTTCCACAGACTCGAGTCCGGAATCCCCAATCGTTGTGCAGCCTGGTTGCCGCCGACCGATTCGGCCAGGCGCACCGCTTCAAGCTTGAACTCGGCCGTGTACTGCCGGTGCGGTCTCGGTCAATTCCGCCTGCAAGTTGCCAGGATCCTCGAGCAACCTCCACCAGCAGATGCCGATCACTGAACGCGAACGGGAGTGGATGGAGAATTTTGATCGCTGTGATCGTGCAGCCTGCTAGTGTTCCCCCCTATGGGGGCTTGCCTGGAGACAAGGAATCACTTAGCGAGCCAATACGCTCACCCCGTCGCCTGCGCCCTGACCATGTTGGCGTAGGCGCCGTTCAATTCCAGCAACGCTGCATGTCTACCCGATTCAGTGACCCGGCCTGCAGAGATCACATAAATGCAGTCCGCATTGACCACGGTGGAGAGCCGGTGGGCAATCAAAATCAGGGTCTTGTGGCCGTGCCACTGCTCAATGGCCTTCTGCACAGTGCGTTCTGATTCGGTGTCCAGCGCGGATGTGGCCTCATCAAAAATCCAGATCGGCGCATCTTTGTACAGCGCCCGGGCAATGGCCAGACGTTGGCGTTGCCCACCAGAGAGCCTGCTGCCATTGGTTCCGACCGCCATGTCCCAACCCTGGGGCTGGGCTGACACAAAGGCCCACAGGTTGGCCGCTCGCAGGCATTGCTCCAGCTTGGCAGGGTCTTTGGGCTGGGCATAAGCCACGTTGTCGGCCAAAGAACCTTCGAAAAGCACGATATCTTGAGACACCACGGCGAACTGTTTACGCAAAGAGGCTTTTTTAAGATCCTGAATGTCCACGCCATCCAAGGCCCCGGCGGCCACTGCAAATTCCCCCACCCGTGGCCGGGTCAAATTCCCCCACCCCGGAGACGGGACAGGTGGACATTAGTTGTCGGATGAAGCCTTTGCAACGCGGGCGGTGGCCTCCTTCAGGCGCCAGCTCTTGCCGTCGAACTTGAGCAGGTGTCCGTGATGCATGAGGCGGTCGATGAGCGGAGCCACGATCACCACGTCACCGAGGAGTTTCGGCCAGTCGTCGAGCCCGCGATTGGAGGTGATGAAGGTCGAGGCCTTCTCGTGCCGGCTCATGAGCACGTCGGCCAACTCGTCGAGTTCCCTGAAGCCGTCCCGCTGAATTTGGCAACACCTGCTACTCGGGCTTGATCCCCGCCTGCCGGATCACCGGCGCCCAGCGGGCGATCTCGGCACGGATGAAGGCGGCGAACGCTTCAGGCGTGGTCGGGGCGGGTGTGGCGCCCTGCGCAGTCACCCGTTCGATCAGTTCGGGCTCGCGCAGCGCGCGCACGATCTCCTGGTTCAGCCGCAGCACGGCTGGCGCCGGTGTGCCAGCGGGTACCAGCACACCGAACCATGCAACAGCATCGAACCCCTTCAGTCCCAGTTCATCGAGCGTGGGCAATTGCGGCAGCAGCGGCGAGCGCTGCGCACTGGTCACCGCCAGGGCACGCAACCTGCCGGCCTTCACCAGAGGGCCCACCGGCGCGATGTTGCCGAACATCAGCGCGACATGTCCGCCAACGACATCGGCCAGTGCCGGGACGCCCCCCTTGTAGGGCACATGTACGAGATCGACGTCCGAAGCCTGCGCGAACAACACGGCGGCCAGATGCGTGCCGCTGCCCGAGCCTGCAGTGCCGTACTGCAATTGCCCGGGACGCGCCTTCGCCAGTGCGATCAGTTCCTTGATCGATCGCACGGGCACGGACGGGTTGACCACCAGCACGCTGGGCGCCGTGGCCACCAGCGACACCGGTGCGAAGTCCTTCAGCGTGTCGTACGGCAGCTTGCTGAAAATACTCGGATTGGTGCCGTGCGTCGTGAACGCCATCAGCAGCGTATGCCCGTCGGGCTGGGCGCGCGCGACGATCTCGCTGCCGACAATGCCCCCCGCGCCACCACGATTGTCGATGGTCACCGGCTGGGCCAGCGTCAGCGCCAGCCGCGCGCCCAGCGCGCGCGCGAGGATATCGGTGCCACCGCCCGGCGTCGCCGGCACCACCATGCGCAGTGGCTTGCCCGGAAACGCCACGATCGACTGCGCCGCGAGGGTACTCGCGTTCGCTGCCAGCGCGAGCGTGGCGAGCGCGCGGATCGCCTGCAACTGCAGCGCAACCGCGCCCGACCTGCGCCAGCCGCCGTGGCTCATGCCTTTGATGCCAGAACGCTGCCCGGCGCAGCCGCCTGCACGTCCTCGCTCTCGTCCTGCCACGCCGCGCGCCGCGGAAACTGCAACACCAGCACCTCGGCGCCCGCATCGCCGGCACGCAGCGCAAACGCGCCTTCATCGGCTGCAACAGCGATGCAGGAATGCACGCCCAGTGCCTCGCCCGCGCTCTGCAGCGACCCGCCGACCACCACCAGAAACTGCCCTCCGCTGCCCTGTGGAGCCGGCGCCAGCGCCTGTTGCCGCGCCGGAACGCGCAGCAGCACGCTGGCGAGCCCGTCAGCCTCCCGGGCGAGCACGGGAACAGTCTGCACCGCGTCCAGCGTGGCGAGCTGCGACGGGTCG
>JBILGF010000170.1:0-6901 GCA_044351195.1 Burkholderiales bacterium | reverse complement strand
CCCATCCCCGGTCAGTCGCGACGCCGCGGGCATTCCTTTCCCTGCGCTCGGAACCACCGCGCTGCCCGCCGTCCGCGGGGCGGCATGGGTCGCAGAGGTCGTCGATGCGGCGCGTGCCGCGGCCGGACGCCTGCCGATGCCGACGCCGCAGGAAGAAGCGTGGCGCTTCACCGACATCGCCCAGATCGCCAGGCAGTCTTATCTGGTCGATACCCCCGCCACTGCGGTTCCGGACAGCGCGATGCTCGCGCCGCTGGTGATCGAGGAAGCCGCGGATACCCGGCTGGTGTTCGTCGACGGGGTCTACGCGCCGCAGTTGTCCTCGACGCGGGGATTGCCCGCCGGCCTGCGCCTGCAGCCGCTGTCCGCGCTGCTTGCGGCCGATGCGCAGGGCAGCGCCGATGCGGTGGCAGTACGCGCACACCTGGCGCGCCGGGCACCGTTCGAGTCCGATTTCTTCAGCGCGCTGAACACCGCCCGCCTGTCCGATGGCGCAGCCGTGGTGTGCGACGCGGGCGTGGTGGTGCCGGGTGCGCTGCACCTGCTGTTTCTGTCGACCGCCCGCGCGTCCCCGCTGGCGGTGCACCCGCGCGTGCTCGTGGTGGCCGCGACCGGCAGCGAACTCACGGTGGTCGAGGAGCATGCGGGGCTTGGCGAGTCCATCGTCTTCTCCAATGCCGTGGCGGAGTGCGTGGTCGAGGCGAACGCATCGCTGCACCATGTCCGGCTGCAGCGCGAGAACAAGTCCAGCTTCCATGTGGGCCGCTGCGCGGTATCGGTCGCGCGCGACGGCCGCTATTCATCGGTCAGCCTGAACATCGGCGCGCGGCTGTCGCGGCTCGACCTCTGCGTCACGCTCGATGGCGAGGGCGCGCAGGCTCGCCTGGACGGGCTCGCGCTGATCGACGCCCGGCAGCATTCGGACACGCACACGCTGCTCGACCATGCGAAGCCGCAGGGCAGCAGCCGTCAGTTGCACAAGTGCGTGTGCGACGGTGCGGCCCACGCGGTCTTCAACGGCCGCATCCTGGTGCGCCAGGACGCGCAGCGCACCGACTCGGCCCAGCAGAGTCGCGGCCTGCTGCTGTCGCCTCGGGCGCAGATCAATGCCAAGCCGCAGCTCGAGATCTTCGCCGACGACGTCAAGGCGGCACATGGTGCCACCGTCGGCCAGATCGACGGCGACGAGCTTTTCTATCTTGCGAGCCGCGGATTGCCGATCGCGCAGGCGCGCAAGCTTCTCACCTATGCGTTCGCCGCAGAGGTGATCGATCGCATCCCCGTCCGGTCGCTGGTCGCCCGGCTGGCTGCGCAGGTGATGGCAAGGAGCGGACTGTGAAACCCTCTGACATGCAGGACAGCGGCGCCGGCTTCGACATCGACCAGGTACGCGCGGATTTCCCGATCCTGTCGATGCGGGTCGGCGACAAGCCGCTGGTGTACCTCGACAACGCGGCCAGCGCGCAGATGCCGCAGCAGGTGATCGATCGCATCGTGCACTACCAGACGCGCGAGCATTCGAACATCCACCGCGCGGTGCACTACCTGTCCGAGACGGCAACGGCCCAGTACGAAGCGGCGCGCCTCAAGGTGCGTTCGTTCATCAACGCGCCGTCCGAGCGCGAGGTGATCTTCACCAGCGGCACCACCGACGGCATCAACCTGGTGATGCACGGCTACGGACGCAAGTTCATCGATGCCGGCGACGAGATCGTGGTGTCGGCGATCGAGCACCATGCCAACATCGTGCCGTGGCAGATGCTGTGCGAGGAGCGTGGTGCGACCCTGAAGGTGATCCCGGTCAACGACGCCGGCGAACTCATGTTCGATGCCTACCAGGCGCTGCTCGGGCCGAAGGTGAAGATCGTCGCGATCACCCATGTTTCCAACGCGCTGGGCACGGTGGTGCCGGTGCGCGACTACATCGAGGCGGCGCACGCGTTCGGCATCCCGGTGCTGGTCGACGGGGCGCAGGCCACGCCGCATATCCCAGTGGATGTGCAGGCGCTCGACTGCGATTTCTACGTGTTCTCCGGCCACAAGATGTGCGGTCCCACCGGCATCGGCGTGCTCTACGGCAAGGCCGAATGGCTGGAGAAGATGCAGCCTTTCAAGGGCGGGGGCGACATGATCGCCTCGGTCAGCTTCGA
This sequence comes from Burkholderiales bacterium, assembly GCA_044351195.1. Classification (GTDB taxonomy): domain Bacteria; phylum Pseudomonadota; class Gammaproteobacteria; order Burkholderiales; family CAIKXV01; genus CAIKXV01. The sequence continues at coordinate 4,751 of JBILGF010000170.1, read as the reverse complement.
GAAGACGACCTACAACGTGCTGCCCTACAGGTTCGAGGCTGGAACACCCCCGATCATGGCGGCGATCGCGCTGGGCGAGGCGCTCGATTACCTGTGCGCGATCGGCATCGAGACGATCGCCCGCCGCGAGCACGAGCTGCTCGCCCATGCCACCGAAGGCGTCTCGCAGATTCGCGGCATCCGGATCATCGGCACGGCGGAGCGCAAGGCGGCCGTGCTGTCGATGGTGATGGAGGGTATCCATCCGCACGACCTGGGCACGCTGCTCAACGAGGACGGCGTGGCCATCCGCACCGGCCATCACTGCGCGCAGCCGGTGATGACGCGCTATCGCATCCCGGCCACCGCGCGCGCCTCGTTCGCCTTCTACAACACCCTTGCCGAGGTCGACGCGCTGGTTGCATCGCTGCAGCGTGCCAAGACCGTATTCGGCGTCGACTGAGCACAGGCCGCCCCGCATGTCCGCGTCCAACCAGCTGTACCAGGAAGTGATCCTCGACCACAACCGCAAGCCGCGCAACTGGGGTGCGCTGCCCGGGGCCAGTCATCGCGCCGAAGGGCACAATCCACTGTGTGGTGACCATGTCGTGCTCACCCTCTCGGTCGGCGCGGGCGGCACGGTCGATGCGCTCGGTTTCGAAGGCGAGGGGTGCGCGATCTGCAAGGCGTCGGCGTCGATGATGACCACCGCGGTGAAGGGCCGGTCGGTGGATGACGCCGAGTCGATGGTCCGGCAGTTCCGCGATATGGCCACCGGCAAGCTCGATCCGGAGCGCGAGCCGCACATGCTCGGCCGGCTCAAGGTGTTCGCTGGCGTGAAAGACCTGCCGTCACGGGTCAAGTGCGCAATTCTTCCCTGGCATACGCTTCACGCCGCCCTCAACAATGACGCGTCGGCCTCCACCGAGGGCGATGCCGCCTGACCCGCGCCAATCCTGCGACCCGTAGCCGTTCCTCCGGCGCGCCACCCGTGGCCGTCCGGTCTGTTCCTGTTCCGTTCCTCGAACCACGTCGTCCCTTCCCGATGCCCAAGATCGCAGAAGTCGAGTACACCCCCAACCCGAACGCCCGGAAGTTCGTGCTCAAGGAGCCGCTCACCTGGGGTATTGCACGATCGTTCGACAACGCGGCAGCGGCCGAAGGCGACCCGTTGGCGCTTGCCCTGTTCGATATCGCGCATGTGACCAACGTCTACTACGTGGATCACTGGATCACCGTCACCCAGGATGGCCTGGCGCCATGGGACGAACTGCTGCGCGAGCTCGCGGTGCCGATCCGGGAGGCAGCGGCGGCCGATTCCGCGACGGCACACCTGGTCGAGGCTGCCGCGGTGGCGCGCACCGACATGGACGCCGCGACGCTCGAACGGCTCGACCGCATCAACGAACTGCTGGACGAACAGATCCGTCCCTACCTGCAGAACGACGGCGGCAACCTGGAGCTGATCGACCTCACGGACACGCTGCTCACCGTGCATTACCAGGGTGCATGCGGCAGCTGCCCCAGTTCGACGTCCGGCACCCTGTCCGCGATCGAGAACATCGTGCGCACCATCGAACCGGAGCTCCAGGTTGTCGCCGTCTGATACCGCGGCCGGCTGGATTCCGGTCGGCCTCGTCGCCGAGTTCGAGCCCGGCGGCCATCGCACGGTGGATGCCGACGGCACTGCCGTGGCGGTGTTCAGCATCGATGGTGCGTTTTTCGCGATCGAGGATGTGTGCACCCATGATGGTGGGCCCCTCGCCGGCGGCCTGGTCGATGGCGACCAGGTGGTGTGTCCACGGCATGGCGCGCGCTTCTGCGTGCGCACCGGTGCTGCCCTGAGCGCGCCGGCCTACGAGCCCACGGCATGCCTGCCGGTGCGGGTGGTGGACGGCGAGGTGCAGGTCAGGGACGATCGGTGGGACTGACCTGCAAGAGGCGCACCTGGATACGCTGACTCATGCACTGACCGGGGTGCTGGCCGCCCGGGTCCTCACGCCCGTGGCACCGCAGCGCGGCCTCGATACAGTCGCCAGGCCTGGCCTTGCCGCCTGCCTGCTGGTGGGTCTGCTCGCTGGCGCTTTCCCCGACATCGACAGCCTCCTCGGGCTGCTGTCGCCGATTGCCTACCTGGTCGGGCATCGCGGTGTCACCCATTCGCTGGTGCTGCTGCCATTGTGGGCCGCGCTGCTCGCATGGGTGTTCAGCGGTTTCGGGCGCAGGCGCGATTGCATCAGGCCGTTCTTCATCATCAGTGCGGCAGCCCTCGCCGTGCATGTACTTGGCGACCTGATCACCGCCTTCGGTACGATGCTGTTCGAGCCGATCTCGGACCGCCGTTTCGCGCTGTCGGCCACGTTCATCATCGACCTCTGGTTCAGCGGCATCGCGCTGGCCGGGGTGTTGGCCACGGTGCTGCTGCCGCGCTGGCGCCTGCCGTCGGTCGTCGCGCTGGCGGCACTGTGCGGCTATGTCGGCTTCTCGTCGGTGCAGCACGAGCGTGCGCTCGATGTCGGGCTCGCGCGTGCTGCCGCGACAGGTTGGTCTGGCGCCACCGTGAGTGCCGTGCCGCGGCCGGTGTCGCCCTTCAACTGGATGGTAGTGATCGAGGATGGCGAGCGCTACGAGCATGCGCAGGTGAACCTGCGCCGTGCCGAGCCCGTGGTCGCCGGCGAGGGTGCCGGATTCATCCGCCGCCTGGACGCGGCCTATCGTCCGGTGGCGCAGGCGTCCTGGGCGCCGGCCACCCGGTTCGGCCTGGACGCCGATGCACGCGAGATCGCGCAGGCCGTCTGGGACCATCCCGACTTCGCCGTGATGCGCTGGTTCTATGCCCTGCCCGCGCTCCACGCCATCCAGCGCGCAGGCGGGGAGCAATGCGCATGGTTCCAGGACCTGCGCTTCTCGGTGCCGGCGCGCGCGTCGGTTCCGTTTCGCTACGGCATGTGCCGCGCCAGCCCGTCAGCACCCTGGCAGCGCTTCGAGATGGTCGGTGAAGACGGGCGCCGGCCGCTCTGACAGGAGACAACATCATGGTCACGCCGGAACAGGTCAGGCAGTACATCGAGCAGGGCATGCCCTGCGAGTTCGTCGAGGTCACCGGGGACGGTGCGCACTTCGAAGCGGTGATCGTCAGCGCGCAGTTCGCCGGCAAGGGAAAGGTGCAGCAGCACCAGGTGGTCTACAAGGCGCTGGGCGACCGGATGCGGGAAGAGATCCACGCCCTGTCGATGCAGACCTTCACGCCGGAGGCGTGGAGGGCGCGTGGCTGATCGGCCTCGCGCACAGGATCAGCGCGCAGGCGGTCCCACGGGCTCCAGGCGCAGCAGCCGCCCTGGCCGCTCGTCGGTGAGCAGGTAGACGAAGCCGTCCGGTCCGACGCGCACGTCGCGCAACCGCGCCTGTCCCTGCAGCAGGCGTTCCTCGTGCACCACCTTCTCGCCGTCGAGTTCGAGACGATGCAGCGCCTGCCCACGCAGCGCGCCAATCAGCAGGTTTCCCTTCCAGCCCGGGAAGGCGCTGCCTGAATAGAAGGCCATGCCCGAGGGCGCGATCGAAGGTGTCCAGCGCGCCAGCGGCTGCTCCATGCCCGCCCGGGTCGTGCCTTCGCCGATGCGGGTCCCGATGCCGTAGTTCACGCCGTAGGTGATCACCGGCCATCCGTAGTTGCGACCGGCGCGGATCACGTTCACCTCGTCCCCGCCCTGCGGGCCATGCTCGTGGGTCCAGAGTTCGCCCGTGGTCGGGTGGATTGCGGCACCCTGGATGTTGCGGTTGCCGAGGGTGAACTTCTCGGGCTTCGCGCCTGGAGTCTTAACGAACGGATTATCCGCCGGCACGCGGCCGTCGTCGTGCAGCCGGATCACCGACCCGGCATGGTCGTCCATGCGCTGGGCGCGCTGCATCTCGCCACGGTCGCCGAGCGTGATGTACAGGAAGCCCCGGGCATCGAACGCCAGCCGCGATCCGAAGTGCTGGCCGCGGGACGAGCGCGGGGCCATCCTGAACACGCTCTGCACGTCTTCCAGCCGCGCACGTCCGGCCTGTTCGGCCAGCCGGCCGCGCACGACTTCGGTGCCTACGCCGTCGGTGTCGCGCCCCGCGAACGACAGGTAGACCCAGCGGTTGGTGGCAAAGCCGGGGTGCAGCGCCACGTCGAGCAATCCGCCCTGTCCGATCACCGCGACTGCGGGAACCCCGTCGACGGCGTCTGCGACAAGCGAGCCGTCCCTGCCGAGGATACGCAGCCGCCCCGGCCGTTCGGTGACCAGCATCCTGCCATCGGGCAGGAACGCGAGGCTCCAGGGATACTCGAGACCGGCGGTCAGCGTGGTCACGCGGATCGGGCCGCGCTCGCCTTGCACGAGCTGCGCCTCGGCGGCCGAGGCCGCCGACGGAGCTGCCAGCGGCCACGACAGCGGCCACGACAGCAGGATGGCCGACGGCAGCATGGCCAGCACACTGCGACGGGATCGCAGCAATACCGGGCGGGCAGGGTGACGCAGCGGGCGGGGCATCGAACGGTTCCGGCGGAAGGCTCGCAGATGACGCGAGGGTAGCAACACCGGTGCGAGTGCGGCTCAGCTGTCGTGCTGCCTGCACCAGGCCGTTGCAGGCAGCAATCGGCAGACGGGCCACCCGCGCGAGCGGTGTCGGGCGTCGGTATACTTGACGACTTTACGCCTCGAACCGGGCAACAACAATCGCCCGGGACAGGCGCCAGACCACGTTCGCTGGCGCGCGTCTGCCGAGCGCGCCGCACGCGGGCG
>JBILGF010000169.1:0-6904 GCA_044351195.1 Burkholderiales bacterium | reverse complement strand
GACCAGGCGCTGCGCATCGCCAACGAGCTGCGCGATGCCGTCAACGGGTTCGTGTTCGTCTGGCAGGGTCGGCAGTTCAAGGTCGGGGTCACCATCGGACTGATGCCGATCGACTCGAGCAGCGGTTCGCTGGCGCAGGTCATCGCGGCCGCCGATGCACTGTGCTACCAGGCCAAGGCCGAGGGCCGTGACCGGGTGCTGGTCTATCGTCCGGACGAAGACGCGGGCCGGCGGCGCTCCTCCGATGTGCGGATCATCTCGCAGATCAGCGAGGCCTTCGAGATGAGCCGCTTCCTGCTTTACGTGCAGCCGGTGGTGCCGTTGCGCCTCGAGCTGTCCGGCAGTGCGCACTGCGAGGTGCTGGTGCGGATGCTGGACACGAACGACAATCTGGTGCTGCCGGCGGTCTTCCTGCCTGCCGCCGAGCGCTATGAGCTGCTCACCTCGATCGACCGCTGGGTGCTGCGTTCCCTGGCGACCTGGCTGGCAGCGCATCATGCGTACGGCGGCCAGCAGGATACGCAGGCAGTCAGCCCGATACGGTACAGCGTGAACGTGTCGTCGGTCAGCCTGCAGGATCCCGAGTTCCGCACCTTCGTGCGCGATCTTGTCGAGAGCCACGGCCTGCCGCCGGGTCAGCTGTGCATCGAAGTCACCGAGGTGGGCGCAATGGCCAACCTGACCCGTATCGCCGATGCCATGCACGAGTTGCGTGCGGCGGGGTGCAGCTTCGGGCTGGATGATTTCGGCGTCGGGTTGTCCGCGTTTTCCTATCTGCGCCACCTGCCGATCGACTACCTGAAGATCGACGCCGGACTGGTGCGCAGCATGATCGATGATCCGATGGATCGCGTGATCGTGGATTCGATTGCCCGGATCGGACATGCGCTCGGCATCCATGTCATCGCGCTGGGCGTCGACGATGTCCAGACGGCAGGCAGGCTCGAGGCGATGGGCATCGACTATGCCCAGGGCAGCCAGTACGGAGTCCCACGTCTGCTGATCGAGCCGGCTGCGAGTGCCGGGCAACAGGCCACACCGACGCCGACGCCTGCCCCGACGCCATCCCCGCCGCCGGCACCCGGGCTCGACGGGCGGGACGCCGGTATCGGTAACTGAGCTGCCGACCTTGCATCCTTTCGAACAGCAGCCTCTCTCGATGAGTGACCGACTGGTGCTGGCCGTCGATGTCGGCGCCACGAATACAAGGGCGATGGCCGAATCGATCGTGTCCCGATCGGTGGTGCACGAGGCCGCATACCGCAACGCGGAGCATGCATCGCTGCACGACATCCTGGCTGGGTTCATGGCTGCACCCGAGGTGTCTTCCCCGTCAGGGCGGTTCGTCGGCGCAGTGCTCGCGGTGGCCGGGCCGACCGATGGCCGGCATTGCCGGATGACCAATCTGTCGTGGGATATCGACTCACGGCACCTGGAGCAGCGGCTTTCGTTGCCGGCGGTACGCCTTCTCAACGACGTGCAGGCTGCAGCCCTGGGGATCGGGCGGATCAGTCCGGCGGACATGACCTGCCTGCAGGCCGGCAGCGCGGTCGCCGGGGCGCTGCGGCTGGTGGTCGCACCCGGCAGCGGTCTGGGTGTCGGCTTCGCGATCGGCCAGCCCACCGGCGATCTTGCCTGCCCTTCCGAAGCCGGCCATGCCGACTTCGCGCCTGGCGACGACACGCAGGTCGAACTGCTGGAGCACCTGCGCGGCCGGTTCGGGCATGTCTCCTGGGAGCGGGTGCTGTCCGGCCCGGGGCTGGCAGGCATCTTCGAGTTCCTGACCACGCGCAGGCATGCCACCGTCACCCCGGACATTGTCCAGGATGTCCAGCGCCGGGGCGCCGCGGCGGTGACCGAGGCGGCGTTGCAGGGCGGGCATCCGCTCGCGCGCCACGCGCTGTCGATCTTCCTCGACGCCTACGGGGCGCTGGTGGGCAATCTTGCGCTGACCCTGGTGCCGCGCGGTGGCATCTACCTCGCCGGTGGCATCACGCCGAGGATCATCGATGCGGTATCGGATGGCACCTTCATGCGCGCGTTCCTGGCCAAGGGGCGCTTCGGCGAGATGCTGTCGCAGTTCCCGGTGCACGCGGTGATCGGCCGCAACCCGAGCCTGCTCGGCGCGGCGATGGCGGCGCGCCAGCTGGTGCCCTGACCCGGCGTGTTCTGCCCTGGCATGCTCTGCCCTGGCATGCTCGACGCACGGGTGTCAGAGATTGCGATCGCGGGCCGCTGCGGCGGCTTCGAGCTCGATGCGGGTGTTGATGTTGTCGAAGGCGGCGGCCTCGTCGCTGAAGTCGACCTCGACGACCGACAGCGTGGCATACCAGTGGTCGATCTTCCGCCCGCCGCCGGCGAGATAGCTGGCGAGATGGGGGTGCAGCTCGCGCCGGCACAGGCAGAACACCGGATGTGGCTGGCCACCGGTACGGGCGACCGCGAGGTCGGCTGCCGCGGCGGACAGGCCGACCCACAGGCGTGCGACCAGGTCGGCCGGCAGGAACGGCGAATCGCAGGGTACGGTCGCCAGCAGCGGGTGCGCAGCGCTCGCCAGGCCACGCTCGAGGCCGGCCAGCGGACCGGCGAAACCCTCGATCGAATCGGGGACCACGCGGTAGCCGAAAGCGGCATGGGCGTCGAGGTTCCGGTTGGCGTTGACCAGCAGTTCGCAGACCTGCGGTCGCAGGCGCTCGATGACGTGCGCGACCATCGGCCGGCCGTCGAGCAGTTGCAGGCCCTTGTCCACGCCGCCCATGCGTCGGCCCAGCCCGCCGGCGAGCACCAGCCCGGTCACGCGCGGGAGGGCATGCATGCTCGGCTCGGCAGGATCGGTCATCGATCGAACCGCGACTCGCCGGTGAACAGCAGGTAGCGGGTGTTCGCCGCGCGGCCGATCATCGTCAGCCCGACCTGGCGGGCGATGCGGTAGCCCATCTCGGTCAGGCCGGAGCGCGAGACGAGGAACGGCACGCCCATCTGCGCGCACTTGATCACCATCTCGGAGGTAAGGCGCCCGGTCGTGTAGAACACCTTGTCGCTGCCATCGACATGGTCGAGCCACATGTGGCCTGCGATCGCATCCACCGCGTTGTGCCGGCCGACGTCCTCGACGTAGTAAAGCACCTCGGCCGTCGCGCTGGCGCCGTCATCGGCGCAGCGGGCGAGGGCGCAGCCATGGACTGCACCGGCCTGCTTGTAGATGGTCTCGCGCCGGCGCACCGCGTCCAGCAGCGCATGCAGGCTGCGCTGCGAAAGCCGCGCATCCTGCGGCAGGCGGATCGCCTCGATCTCTTCCATCAGGTTGCCGAACACCGAGCCCTGGCCGCAGCCGGTGGTGACCGTGCGCTTCGCCGTACGCGCCGAGTAGTCGGCACCACCGCCCCGGGTGGTGACCGCCACGGCATCGACGTCCCAGTCGACCTGGACCGCCGCGATCTGTTCGATGCCGTCGACCAGCCGCTGGTTGCGCAGGAAGCCCAGGGCGAGCGCCTCGGGTGCCTGGCCGAGGGTCATCAGCGTCACCAGTTCGCGCGTGTCCACGTACAACGTCAGCGGATGTTCGCCGGCGATCGACACCAGGGAGCGGTTGCCCTGCTCGTCCAGCGCTGCCACCTCGAACGTGAGTTCGCGCCGGGCCGCGCTGAGCGCCGGCCGGGCCCGGGCCGCGTCATCGGCCTGCGTCACACGATGCCTTCGAACATCTGCACGTCGACGAGGGTGCCCGCCGGCGCGTTGCCCTGGTCCATCGGCAGCACGATGAAGCAGTTGGCCTGCGACATCGAGGACAGGATGCCGGAACCCTGCTCGCCGGTGGGCTTCACCTGCCAGCCATGGCCGTCGGCGGCGGCCGACAGGATGCCGCGCTGGAATTCGGTGCGTCCCGGGGCTTTCTTCAGCGGCGCGGTACAGGTGGCCTTGAAGGTCGGCAGCACCGGCATCGGGTCGCGGCCCATCATCTTCAGCAGCGGCTCGCGCACGAACTGATAGAAGGTAGCCATCACCGCCACCGGATTGCCCGGCAGCCCGAAGAAATGGGCGCCACCGATGCGCCCGTAGGCGAGCGGCCGACCGGGTTTCATCGCGATCTTCCAGAACACCACCTCGCCCATCCGGTCGAGCATCTGCTTGATGAAGTCCGCCTCGCCGACCGACACGCCGCCGCTGGTGATGATCACGTCGGCCATGCGCGCCGCTTCGGCGAAATGCGCTTCGAGCTTCGCCGGGTCATCGCGCACCACGCCCATGTCGATCAGGTCGACGCCCAGCCGTGTCAGCATGCCGTGGATGGTGTAGCGGTTGCTGTCGTAGACCTGCCCTTCGCCGAGCGTGCCACCGATCGAGACGAGTTCGTCGCCCGTGGAGAAGAACGCCACGCGCAGGCGCCGGAACACGGTGGTCTCGCCGATGCCGAGCGAGGCCAGCAGGCCGATCTCGGCCGGACGCATCCATTGCCCCCGGCGCAGCACGACCGAGCCACGCCGGATGTCCTCTCCGGCGTGACGCACGTTCTGCGCGCGCCGCAGGCCGCCACCAACGGTGACGATGCCTTCCCCAGGGCGGGTGTGCTCCTGCGGCACGACGCAGTCGAGCGGGGGCGGCACGACGCCACCGGTCATGATGCGTATGCACTCGCCGGGTGCGACCGTACCGTCGAAGGTGCGTCCGGCGTATGCGGTGCCGACCACTTTCAGCGTGACACCCTCGCGGCCGTCGACATCGGCATGGCGCAGCGCGTAGCCATCCATCGCGGAGTTGTCGGCCAGTGGCACGTCGAACGGTGACACGACATCCTCGGCGAGCACCTGCCCGAGCGCGTCGCGGATCGGTACCCGGCGCATGCCGCCGATCGGCACGACGAAGCGGTCGATGAACCTGCGCGCCCGGTCGACTGGCATCGCGTCGGGATCGTAGTCGTCGGCGCACGATGCGGCGCGGATCGAGTCAGCGGCGCAGGCGGTCATCACGGCAGCGTCCGGCCCGGCAGCGTCGGCAGCCGCAGTAGCCGCAGCAGCCGCAGCAGCATGGGGGGAAGAAGCAGCATCGGGGGCAGTCATCGTGTCATCTCGCGCGGTTTCCGGGACTCTTGCGGGCGTCAGCCGCCGATGTAGGACATCTCGATCCTGTGCACCCTCGCCGTCTCGGCGGTGCGCAGTTCGGAGTAGCGGTCGGTGCGTGCCGACCAGACACTGTGGATCAGCGCCGCCAGATCGGCGTCCGAGGCATTCGCACGCAGCGGGGCCCGGAAGTCGGTGCCGGCGGTGGCGAACAGGCAGGTGTACAGCCTGCCCTCGGCGGACAGCCGGGCACGCGTACAGTCGCGGCAGAAGGCCTGGGTGACCGAGGAGATGAAGCCGATCTCGCCGCTGCCGTCGAGATAGCGCCAGCGCTCGGCCACCTCGCCCCGGTAGTTGGCCTCGACGGGCTCGATCGGGAACATCGCGCCGATGCGACGGGCGAGTTCGGCCGACGGCACGACCGAATCGAGCTTCCAGCCGTTGGTGTGGCCGACATCCATGAATTCGATGAAGCGCAGCACGTGGCCGCTGCCCTTGAAGTGACGCGCCATCTCGAGTGCCGCCTCGTCGTTGACGCCGCGCTTCACAACCATGTTGACCTTGACTGGCAAACCGACCCGCTGCGCCTCGTCGATGCCCGCGAGCACCTTCCCGACCGGGAAGTCGACATCGTTCATCTTCATGAACACGGCGTCGTCGAGCGCATCGAGGCTGACCGTGACCCGCTTCAGGCCGGCATCCTTCAGCGCCTGGGCCTTGGCCTTGAGCAGCGAACCGTTCGTGGTGAGGGTGAGGTCGAGGTCGTCGTGCCAGGCGAGCATCTCGATCAGCCGCTCGATCTTGCGCCTGACCAGCGGTTCGCCGCCGGTGATGCGGATCTTCTCGACGCCCTGTTCGCGGAACAACCGCACCAGGCGATGGATTTCGCCGAAGGACAGCAGCGCCTCGCGTTCCAGGAACTGGAAATCCTTGCCATAGACCTCTTTCGGCATGCAGTAGGTGCAGCGGAAATTGCACCGGTCGGTGACCGAGATCCGAAGGTCACGCAGCGGGCGGTCCAGGGTGTCGACCAAGGTCATGCGGGAGGCACTGTCCATATCGATGAAGTATAGCCGTGCGACCGCCGGACAAGGCCCGCGCAGGCGCCTGTGCGGCCAGACGTCAAGGTACGGACGCCACGGTACGGCCGCTACGGTACGGCCGCGAGGAACAGGTAGGCCGAGAACAGGACCAGGTGCACCGCACCCTGCAGCACGGTGGTGCGCCCGGCGCTCAGGGTCAGCGTAGCTACCAGCAGGGTCAGCGCGAGCAGGGCGATCTCTTTCGGCGGCAGGCCGAGGAGCAGCGGACGGTCGAGCACGAAGGACAGCACCACCACCGCCGGGATGGTCAGGCCGATGCTCGCCAGCGCCGAGCCGAGCGCGAGATTCAGGCTGGTCTGCAGGCGATTGCCGGCTGCGGCACGCACCGCTGCCCAGGTCTCGGGCAGGAGCACGATCAGCGCGATCAGTACGCCGACCAGCGCCTGCGGTGCCCCGGCAGCGCGCACGCCCTTCTCGATCGTCGGGGCCAGCAGCGTGGCCAGGCCGACCACGGCCACCAGCGCGACCACCAGGCAACCCAGCGCGATCCAGGCCGAACCTGTGGAAGGCGGTGTCGCGTGCAGTTCAACGTCCTGCTGCGCCACGTCTGCAGGCAGGAAATAGTCCCGGTGGCGTATCGTCTGCACGAACACGAATACCCCGTAGAGCACGAGCGAGGCGATCCCTGCGAACACCAGTTGGGCCGAGGAGAAGCTCGGTCCGGGCGTGCTGGTGGTGTAGGCCGGCAGTACCAGCGACAGCGTGGCCAGGGCAGCCAGCACCGCCAGCGCCGAGTTCGCGCCC